>NZ_JBSFYR010000078.1:0-36654 GCF_053599875.1 Streptomyces sp. NPDC005151
ACGCTTCCCGCGTTGCCGAAATGCCCTAGTAGCTCCTTCCCCAAGCTCTCAGCTTCGTTCGAGCAGGGGAGACCCCATCCGAGGACCTTCCAGCGTCTTGGAATCGCACGCACCAGACCGCGTCCGCTTTCCGATCGAAGGTCACCCGACAGGCTCTCAGGCGTCGGCGAACATGATGCGTGCCAGCATCCCGGCCGCCTCCCGGTCCAGCAGCACCGCCGAGGCGCAGCCGAGCGGCAGGGTGCCCGCCTCGGTGTCCCGCAGCAGCCGGCCGATGGCCCTGCGGTGCCGGGCGAAGGCGTATCCGGATACCCCGCGCCCACGCTCGCGCTGGCCCGCCCTGGCCTCCTGGGGGGTGACGTCGAGCAGCACGAGATGCAGCGTGCGTCCGCGGCGCCGTGCGTGCCGGGCCAGCCAGCCCCGTACCCATGTCTGGGTTCCGCAGTCGTGGACGACGACGGACTCACCGGAGCACAGCGCCCGCCACAGCCCCCAGTAGTGGGCGACGCGGACCAGCGGGCGGTAGAGGGCGTACGGGAGTAAGCGGGGCACCCGCTGCGCCCAGCGGTCCCGGGTGTCCTGGGAGTCGATGGCCCGTACGGCCACCGCCCGCCGGATCAGTGTCGACTTTCCGCCTCCGGGCAGCCCGGAGACCACCACCACATCACCTGTCGCGAAATGCAGCTCGCGCGGGCTGTGCCCGGCGCGCTCGCGCAGGTCCCGCACGACGGGCGCGTGTGCGCCCGGCAATTCCCGGGCGGGTGCGCCCGGCTGCGCGGGCATCGCGCCGTGCGCGACCCCCGCGGTCGTCGCGTACCGCTGCAACGTCATCGCCCTCCCCCTGTCGGGTCACCCACGTCTGCCCAAGAAGTGTAAAGAAAAGGTAATGCGAGACAACCGTCCCACTACTCGTCCTGTGCATGGGGCACCGACGCCCCACTCTTCCGCAATGCGTGCAATGATGACCCGGCCAACTGCATAAAGGCCGCTTGAATCCGCGCGGGAGAGCTCCGGCCACACTGTGTGCCGGGCGCCGAAGGAGCAAGATCCTCCCTTGAATCTCTCAGGCCCCGTACCGCGTGGATGAGGCAGATCTGAAAAGCGAGTCGCCCCGCGGCTCCACCCAAGGTGCAAGCCGAACCCCTCCCGGAGGGTCTCTCGGCGAACCTCTCAGGTTCCGATGACAGATGGGGAGGGATCGTCCTCGTCGTCATGCCCTGGGAGCCACACCTATGAGCAACGCCCCCCGTCTCACCGCCCTCGACGCCCTGCATCGCTCGCTGGGCGCGACCATGACTGACTTCGCCGGCTGGGACATGCCGCTGCGCTACGCCAGTGAGCGCGACGAGCACAACGCGGTGCGCACGAAGGCGGGTCTCTTCGACCTGTCGCACATGGGTGAGATCACCGTCACCGGCCCGCAGGCCGCGGCGTTCCTGAACTTCGCGCTGGTCGGCAACATCGGCACCGTAGCCGTCGGCCGCGCCCGCTACACGATGATCTGCGCCGAGGACGGCGGCATCCTGGACGACCTGATCGTCTACCGGCTGGGCGAGACCGAGTACATGGTCGTCGCCAACGCCGGGAACGCCCAGATCGTGCTGGACGCGCTGACCGCCCGCGCCGACGGGTTCGACGCCGAGGTGCGCGACGACCGCGACGCGTACGCGCTGCTCGCCGTCCAGGGCCCCGAGTCCCCCGCCATCCTGGCCTCGGTCACCGACGCCGACCTGGACGGTCTGAAGTACTACGCGGGTCTGCCCGGCACCGTCGCCGGTGTGCCCGCGCTGATCGCCCGTACCGGTTACACCGGCGAGGACGGCTTCGAGCTGTTCGTCGCCCCCGAGCACGCAGAGCAGCTCTGGCAGGCCCTCACGGCGGCGGGCGCCTCCCGTGGCCTGATCCCGTGCGGTCTGTCCTGCCGCGACACGCTGCGCCTGGAGGCGGGCATGCCGCTGTACGGGCACGAGCTGACCACCGAGCTGACCCCGTTCGACGCCGGTCTCGGCCGGGTCGTGAAGTTCGAGAAGGAGGGCGACTTCGTCGGCCGCAAGGCCCTGGAGGCCGCCGCCGAGCGCGCCGAGACCGCCCCGCCGCGCAAGCTCGTCGGCCTGATCGCCGAGGGCCGCCGGGTGCCGCGCGCCGGCTACCCCGTTGTCGCCGAGGGCCAGGTCATCGGCGAGGTCACCTCCGGCGCCCCGTCGCCGACGCTCGGCAAGCCGATCGCCATCGCGTACGTGGACGCCACGCACGCCGCGCCCGGGACCACGGGCGTCGGAGTGGACATCCGCGGCAGCCACGAACCGTACGAGGTCGTCGCCCTGCCGTTCTACAAGCGCCAGAAGTGACGTAGTCGCGTCTCACACCGTAAGACCACCGTTCATCAGCACTCCCCCGCGTACAGGAGAATTCAGGTCATGAGCAACCCCCAGCAGCTGCGTTACAGCAAGGAGCACGAGTGGCTGTCGGCCCTCGAGGACGGTGTGGCCACGGTCGGCATCACCGAGTTCGCGGCCAACGCGCTCGGTGACGTCGTCTACGCCCAGCTCCCGGAGGTCGGCGACACGGTGACCGCGGGCGAGACCTGCGGCGAGCTCGAGTCGACCAAGTCCGTCAGCGACCTGTACTCGCCGGTGACCGGCGAGGTCACCGCCTCCAACCAGGACGTCGTGGACGACCCGTCGCTGGTGAACTCCGCTCCCTTCGAGGGCGGCTGGCTGTTCAAGGTACGCGTCGCGGAGGAGCCGAAGGACCTGCTCTCCGCCGACGAGTACACCGAGTTCTCCGGCAACTAAAGACTCCAAGGGACCACCTGATGTCGCTTCTCAACTCCTCCCTCCACGAGCTGGACCCGGACGTCGCCGCCGCCGTCGACGCCGAGCTCCACCGTCAGCAGTCCACCCTCGAAATGATCGCCTCGGAGAACTTCGCTCCGGTCGCGGTCATGGAGGCCCAGGGCTCCGTCCTCACCAACAAGTACGCCGAGGGCTACCCGGGCCGCCGCTACTACGGCGGCTGCGAGCACGTCGACGTGGTCGAGCAGATCGCCATCGACCGGATCAAGGCGCTGTTCGGTGCCGAGGCCGCCAACGTCCAGCCCCACTCGGGTGCGCAGGCCAACGCCGCCGCGATGTTCGCGCTGCTGAAGCCGGGCGACACGATCATGGGTCTGAACCTGGCCCACGGCGGTCACCTGACCCACGGCATGAAGATCAACTTCTCCGGCAAGCTCTACAACGTGGTCCCGTACCACGTCGACGCCACCGGCGTCGTGGACATGGCCGAGGTCGAGCGCCTGGCCAAGGAGTCCAAGCCGAAGCTCATCGTCGCCGGCTGGTCCGCCTACCCCCGTCAGCTGGACTTCGCCGCCTTCCGCCGCATCGCGGACGAGGTCGGCGCGTACCTGATGGTCGACATGGCGCACTTCGCGGGCCTGGTGGCCGCGGGTCTGCACCCGAACCCGGTGCCGCACGCCCACGTCGTCACGACCACCACACACAAGACCCTCGGCGGTCCGCGCGGTGGCGTCATCCTGTCGACGCAGGAGCTCGCCAAGAAGATCAACTCTGCCGTCTTCCCCGGTCAGCAGGGTGGTCCGCTGGAGCACGTGATCGCCGCCAAGGCGGTCTCGTTCAAGGTCGCGGCGACCGAAGAGTTCAAGGAGCGCCAGCAGCGCACCCTGGACGGCGCCCGCATCCTCGCCGAGCGTCTGGTCCAGCCGGACGTCACCGAGGTCGGCGTCTCCGTCCTCTCCGGCGGTACGGACGTGCACCTGGTCCTCGTCGACCTGCGCAACTCGGAGCTGGACGGCCAGCAGGCCGAGGACCGGCTCCACGAGCTCGGCATCACGGTCAACCGGAACGCCATCCCGAACGACCCGCGGCCGCCGATGGTCACCTCGGGTCTGCGGATCGGCACGCCGGCCCTGGCCACCCGTGGCTTCCAGGCCGAGGACTTCACCGAGGTCGCCGAGATCATCGCGTCGGCACTCAAGCCGTCGTACGACGCCGACGACCTCAAGGCCCGCGTGATCGCGCTGGCCGAGAAGTTCCCGCTGTACCCCGGTCTGAAGTAGTCCGGGTCGCTTTTCGTACGTTTGGGGCGGGGCACCACGCACACTGGCACAGTGAGCGCGGTGCCCCCACCCTTGTCCCGCTGCTCTTCGGACCGACCGGTCCGTACCGCACCACCCGGCAGACAACGGCGTCTACCAACCCCTTAGGAGTCACACCGTGGCCATCTCGGTCTTCGACCTGTTCTCGATCGGCATCGGCCCGTCCAGCTCCCATACGGTCGGCCCGATGCGCGCGGCCCGTATGTTCGCGCGCCGCCTGAAGAACGAGGGCCTGCTCGCCCACACCGCTTCCATACGCGCCGAGCTGTTCGGCTCGCTCGGCGCCACCGGCCACGGCCACGGCACGCCCAAGGCCGTCCTGCTCGGCCTGGAGGGCGAGTCCCCCCGTACCGTCGACGTGGAGTCCGCCGACGACCGGGTGGACGCGATCCGCTCCTCGGGCCGGCTCAACCTGCTGGGCATGCACGAGATCGACTTCGACGCCGACGAGCAGCTGGTCCTGCACCGCCGCAAGGCGCTCCCCTACCACGCCAACGGCATGACGATCTTCGCGTTCGACCGCGACGGCGCCCCGCTGCTGGAGAAGACCTACTACTCCGTCGGCGGCGGCTTCGTCGTCGACGAGGACGCGGTGGGCAAGGACCGGATCGTCCTCGACGACACCGTCCTGAAGCACCCCTTCCGCACCGGCGACGAACTGCTGCGGCTCTCCCGCGACACCGGCCTGTCGATCTCCTCCCTCATGCTGGAGAACGAGCGGGCCTGGCGGACGGAGGAGGAGATCCGCTCCGGTCTGCTGGACATCTGGCGGGTCATGCAGGCATGCGTATCGCGCGGCATGGCACGCGAGGGCATCCTCCCCGGTGGTCTGAAGGTCCGCCGCCGCGCCGCGAACACCGCACGCCAGCTGCGCGCCGAGGGCGACCCGCAGGCCCACGCGATGGAGTGGATCACCCTCTACGCGATGGCGGTCAACGAGGAGAACGCCGCGGGCGGCCGCGTCGTCACCGCCCCGACCAACGGCGCGGCCGGCATCATCCCGGCCGTGCTGCACTACTACATGAACTTCGCCGCGGGCGGCGCCACCGAGGCCGAGAAGGAGGACAGCGTCGTCCGCTTCCTCCTCGCGGCCGGTGCCATCGGCATGCTGTTCAAGGAGAACGCCTCGATCTCCGGCGCCGAGGTCGGCTGCCAGGGCGAGGTCGGCTCCGCCTGCTCGATGGCCGCGGGAGCGCTCGCCGAGGTCCTCGGCGGCTCCGCCGAACAGGTCGAGAACGCCGCCGAGATCGGCATGGAGCACAACCTGGGCCTGACCTGCGACCCGGTCGGCGGTCTCGTCCAGATCCCCTGCATCGAGCGCAACGGCATGGCGGCGGTCAAGGCGGTCACCGCGGCGAAGATGGCGCTGCGCGGCGACGGCACCCACAAGGTCTCCCTCGACAAGGTCATCAAGACCATGAAGGAGACGGGCGCGGACATGAGCGTGAAGTACAAGGAGACGGCGCGGGGCGGGCTCGCGGTCAACATCATCGAGTGCTGAGCGAATGGGCCCTGACCAGCGCGTTCCCACCTTTCAGCGCTGTCAGGGCCTTCCCTGCTCACGCGGCGGAAAGTCCCTGGAAATCTCCCTGAGACAGACGTGAAAGTCCCTGAAAAGTCCCTGGGATGTCCCTGCCCCGCCTCGCTCTTGGGGGTTGGCCGGGCCACCTTCCGGGCCGGCCAAGCGCCCTTGAAGCCGCCTCAAGGTGTGGAGTGCGGTTGGTGCACGTCGTCAGATAGTGAGACCTACGCATTACGGGCTCATCGCAATCGAGGGTGTAGCTGGGGCCCGAATCCGCCGGCCTCCAGCAGCGACCGGCCCGCCGTCAGCGCATGTGTGCCGGCGTCGAGGAACTTGTTTCGCCACTTCTCCGAGATCGAGACCTCAGATACGCCCTCTTTGCGGGCCGCCTCCGCGATCGTCACCTCCCCGGCGAGCATGACCAGCACGATCCTGATCTCTTTCTCGGGCGTGATCTGCGGCGGTCCCGGCACGATGGCCACCTCCCTGGCTCAGCCGATCAAGCCTCTCCTCACCGGCATGCCAGAAACGGTGACACGCGACAGAGTGCACCACCCCCAAGGTTCAGGCAGCAGTGCTCAGGACCGCGGAGGAACAGTCGCGGTCTTGCCGGGCGCTCGGCCTTGAAGTCCTGCAGACCGAGAGCACCGGAAGGACCTCAGACGAGGTGGCCACTGGCGTGGCCAGAGCGGCTCAAGGGAAGCCTGTCGAGGCATACCGAGCCCGAGAGGCTCGCTGGTCCAGTCCAACCGGAGAGCCCACATGGCTGACGGCCGCCGCTCACTCAGCCTTCCTCGTCGCGTTCCTCGTCGTCCCCGCGCCGACGGAGCGCTCGCTCGGCAATCCCGCTGGAAAGCTTGTCCGTCACCGATCTGGCCCGGTCGAGGGTCTCGTTACCGACGCGCCTGGCGGCATCGACGCCCTCTGCCTTCGCGAAGTGAAGTATCTTCCCGATATTTTCGAAGGGCGGTAGGTTCACTCCGGGGCGTCAGAGCTGCTGCACGAGAGAGCCATCCAAGTCCGACAAAAGGTGCAGGCGAGGCGAAGCGGGATGCCTCGATCCAGCCAGCAGTGCCAGATCCCGGAGAGGCGAATCGAAAGGACAGAAGAAGAGTTGACGCAACCGGCCACCGAAAGTCCTGCTTCTCCCGGCACCCTGTCCGACGGTGTGCCGTCCCTGTCCATCCGTGTCCTGGGAGCCGTGGAGATCACCGGCAGCAGAGCGGGTCGCACACCGTCCGCACCCATGGCCAAGCGACTGCTGGCCTCGCTGCTGCTGCACGCCAACGAAGCGGTGAGGGTCTCCACTCTGGTGGACGAACTCTGGGACGGTGAACCGCCACGTCTGGCCCGTAAGACCATCCAGACGTACGTCTACCAGCTCCGCAAGGAGTTCGCGGGCGGCTTTGGGGAACGCCTCCTGACCTGTCCCAACGGCTATCAGGTCAGCTTGGGCCGGGACGAGTACGACCTGTGGCAGTTCGAGCAGTACCTGGCCCGGGGGCACGTCGCTCTCGACGAGGACGATCCACGGGAGGCCGCCCGAGTACTGCGCGCAGCGCTCGCCCTGTGGCGAGGCGATGCCTTCGCCAACATCGACACCGGTCCCTCCCTGGCAGCACTGATCGCCCCACTCGCCGACGCGCGGATGACCACGATCCGGCTGCGGGCTGAGGCCGACCTGCGGCTCGGACGTCATCAGCAGATCCTCGGTGAACTGCGGCAGCTCACCGCCGAGCACCCACTGAACGAAGACTTCGCTGGTCAGTTCATGCTCGCCGCCTACCGCTCGGGCCAACGGACGGCGGCGCTGCATGCCTTCGCCCAGCTGCGGCGCGCTCTGGTCAGCGAGCTGGGCATCGAGCCCTCGCACCGGCTGCAGCGACTCCAGTCCGACGTGCTCAACGAGTCGCCGGTACTGGACCTGGGGCCGAGCGCGGCGGTGGACGCTCCGGACCGCACAGCGACGAAGGCGGCGAGGCCTACCTCCCGGCAGCTGCCCATCGCGCAACTCCCGAGCGGCATAAACGATTTCGTTGGCCAACAGACACAACTCGACGCGATCGTGCGCCACGCCAGGACGCCGTGCGACGGCCCGCTTCCGGCCGCGCCGCAGCTCGTCACCGTGCTCGGCGGGGTGGGCACGGGCAAGAGCACCGTGGCGATAAGGGCGGCGCACCTGCTTCGCTCGCACTTCCAGGACGGACAGCTATATGTTCGGCTGCACGACGAGGACGGTGGTCCGGTCGATCCGCGGACGGCCTTACGCTCCCTGCTGCGGGACATCGGTATGCCGGTGTCGCAGATTCCGGAACGGACAGATGAACTGGCGCGCGTCTTCCGCGACTGGAGCGCGCACCGGCGACTGCTTCTGACGCTCGACGACGCGGGTACGCCCGAGCAGGTCCTGCCGCTGCTTCCAGGCGGCTCACGAAGCGCGGTCCTGGTCACCTCACGGGTGCGGCTGCCAGGGCTGCCCGGCTCGGTCATCGTGAAGATGGCGCCGATGGCGACCGACGACGCACTCACCCTGCTCTCCTCGCTCGCGGGGCGGGAGCGGATCGAGGCGGACCTCGACGCCGCCCGTCGAGTGATTCGTCTGACCGGCAACCACGTGCTGGGCGTCCGGGCAGCGGGCGAGACACTGCTCGCCCGCCCGATGTGGTCCGTCACCGAAATGGCCGACCGGCTCGCCTCCGAGACCTGCCGCCTCGACGAGTTGAGCAGCGGGTCGCTCGACCTGGAGGGACGGATGGTGTCCGGCTGCCTGAGGCTGGCCGAGCGGGAACGCGGGGCCCTGGCCAGGCTCGCCCGTATGGGAGCGCCTTTCGGTGTCGCACGGGCGGCGGGGGTCCTCGCTGTTGACACATGGGACGCCGAACTGATGCTGGGCCGCCTCCTGGACCACCACATGGTGGAGCTGGCCGATGCGGGGCCGGGCTCCGCACAGACCTACCGCATCCCCGAACTGATCCGGCTCGCCACGGGGTCCGGACCGAGGCCCCAGCGACGTGGCGCAGCCGACCCCGGCGGGGTGAGATGAGCCTGACTCCCACCTGCTGCGGGCCATCGGGACCGGGGACTCTCGGCACCCGCCGTGCGGGTACGCCGCCTTGGGGGCCTGCACGACCGAAGCCCCCTGCGGTCACGACCAGTTGGTTGTGACCGCAGGGGACTCCGGTGCGGCTCTCCGTGCTCAGCGCATACTTTGCGAACGCGCGAACTCGTCCCGAGCGCCGTCCGCGGCCCCGTCGGCAGTCCGGGCCGACCCCACCTCCGCCTCCGGTGACTCACGCAGGCCGTACCGCTTGTGGAAGCGGGCCAGAGGAGCCGGTGCCCACCAGTTCGCGCGGCCCGCCAGCCGCATGAACGCGGGGACCAGGGCGCCGCGCACCAGGGTGGCGTCCATCAGGACCGCGATCGCCAGGCCAAGGCCGATGGCCTTGAGGTAAGAGATGCCCGAGAGCAGGAAGCCGAGCCACACGATGGCGATCAGCCCCGCCGCGGCGGTCACCATCGCACCGGTGCGCTCAAGGCCGCGTGCCACCGCCAGAGTGTTGTCACCCGAGCGGTCCCACTCCTCCTTGATGCGGGAGAGCAGGAAGACCTCGTAGTCCATCGACATGCCGAAGGCGATGCAGAAGAGCAGCAGCGGCACCGTCCACGTGATGCTGTCGGTGACCACGAAGTCGCCTACGACGCCCTCCAGGTGACCGTCCTGGAAACCCCACACCAGAACACCGAAGGTGGCGCTGAGACTCAGACAGTTGAGTACCAGGGCCTTGAGAGGGAGCACCAGGCTGCCGGTGAACAGGAACAGCAGGATGAAGGTGGTGACACCGATGATCGCGAGGGCGATCGGCAGCCGGTCGTACATGACGTCCAGCGAGTCCACCAGCTCCGCGGCGGGGCCCCCGACCCGCGCCTCGTACGGGGCCTTCGTACCGCGGATGTCCTTGACCAGTCGCTCTCCCTCCTCGCTCATCGACTCGCTCCGGGGAATCACCGAGAGGTAGGTGTTGTTGTCCGCGCTGAACCGGTCCGAGCCAACGCCCGGCGGGACACTCAGCTTGCCCGCCACGAAGGAGCCGGCCTCGCTGTCGACCCGGGCGACGTTGTCCAGCGTGGACAACTCCCGCGCATAGGAGTCGATCTTGCGCTCGCCGGGAGCCGGGGTGTCCTGCAGGACTACGTTCAATGCCTGCGACTCGCGGGCGTTGAAGTCATTTCGCAGGATGTCGCTCACCTGCCGCGACTGTGTCTCGGCAGGTAGCACTCGGTCGTCGGGCAGACTCATGCGTAGCGAAAGGAAGGGCGAACCGAGGACGAGCAGGACGCCGACCACGACAACGGTGACCGCGATCGGGAAGCGCATGGTCTTCGTCGCGAGCCGGTACCAGAAACGCTCGGCCTCCGGCGGCTGCGGCTTCTCAGCCTTGCGGCCGAGGATGCGGCCCTTCTCGATACGCGGGCCGAGCGCCTTGAGCAGCGCGGGCAGGAAGGTGACGGACACCACCGCGGCGAGCAGCGCGGTGGGAATGCCCGCGTAGGCGAACGAGCGCAGGAAGTAGAACGGGAAGACCAGCAACCCCGCGAGGGCGAGTGCCACGGTGGCGGCGGAGAACAGGACCGTGCGGCCCGCCGTGCGCAGCGCGGTACGGATGGCGGCGTCGGTGTCCGCCCCGCCCTGCAACTCCTCCCGGTACCGTTTGATCAGGATCAGACTGTAGTCGATGGCCAGGCCCAGCCCGAGTCCTGTGGCGACGTTGGTGGCAAGCACCGAGACGTCGGTGAACAAGGTCAAGACCCGGAGTGTCAACAGCACCGAGACGATCGTCAGGCCGCTCACCATCAGCGGCACCAGTGCGGCCACCACGGTGCGGAAGACGAAGAGCATCACGACCAGCAGCACCGGGAAGGTGACCATCTCGATCAGCAGGAGGTCGTCCTGGGTGATCTCGGTGATCTCTTTGCCGGCGACCGCGGATCCGCCCACCCGGGTCTGGAGCCCCTCGACCGAGCCCTCGTATTTCGGCTGGATCTTTTGCAGTACATCCTGCACCCTGTCCTCGTCACCGGCGATGCGTACGAGGACGAGGGCACTGTCGCCGCCCTTGCCGCGCAGCGCCGGCGCCTTGCCCAAGGACCAGTACGAAAGGGACTGTTCCACACCGGCTTCGGCGCCGATGCGCTTGGTGAGCCGCAAGCCGGCCTCGGCGACCGCCGGGGCGTCCACGCCGCGCTTGTCCGAGACGATCAAGGTCAGGTTGGGTGCGCCCGCAGCGAATCGCCCGTCCAGGATCTCAGCGGCCCGCGCGGATTCCGTCGAGTCGTCGGTGAACCCTCCGGCGGACAGGGACGAGATCACCGAGCCGCCCAGCGCTCCCGCAAGCACAAGGAGCACACCGGAGAGGTAGAGGACCAGCCTGCTGCGGTGTGTGGTGAATCTGGCCAGTGAGTCGAACATTGAGCAACCTTTCGAGGATAAACGCCCTGCTTGCCGGTGTGTCGGTCCCGCCCACACGATCAACGTAGGGAGCGCACAGGCTCGCTCGCAATGATAAGTCTCAACTTATCCAGACCAGTTGACCGACATCCGGCCACGGGAGGGCTCCCCGCTCACCGGCCACCCTCCCCGCTGTGCGGAGTGAGGACAATGACAAGTGTGTGTGGGTCATTCCGCCGGTGACTGCTATATCTGCCGAACGCCTCACCCTCCTAAATTGCGACTCGAAGAGCCGAGGGCAATCCCAGACATTCCCTGGAGGGGCAAGCGAATGAGCCAGCGTGGACGAACCGCTGTCATCGGCGGAGGTATGGCCGGCTGCGCCGCCGCCAAGGAGCTGATCAGGGCCGGCCGCGAGGTCGTCATATTCGAGACAGCCGCCGGACTCGGTGGCCGGGCCCGCTCGTGGCACCGTTCGGAGATTGAGCCCTCGGTCGGCATCAACCTGTGGTTCACCAGCTTTTACAAGCTGATGTTCGAGCGAATTCGCGAGTACGGCCTTGAGGACCAACTCGTGGAGATGTCCAACAACGTCATCGTTGTGGACAAGGGCAAGCCCGCCGAGCTCCTGTCCGACTCGATGCGCAGTCTGCTCACCTACCCGCACGTGGGCCTGCGCGACCGGATCGGTTTCCTGACGGGCACGCTCAAGGAGACCCTGAAGCGCAAGCAGCTCGACATCTTCGACCCGATCGCGCTCGCGCCGTTCGACGACGGCACCACCGCGGCCCAGTACGCGCGCAAGAGCCTGTCCCAGCAAGGCTTCGACAACCTGCTGCGCCCGGAAATCGAGTCGTTCTGGCTGTGGCGGTGCGAGGACATCTCAGCCGCGCATGTACGGGCCATGCAGGCACAGGTGGCCGGCGCGAAGTTCTACGTGTTCCGCGACGGCATGGAGGTCATCGCCGAGCGCAACGCCGAAGGCGCGGACATCCGGCTCCAGCACGAGGTCACCGAACTGCAGGTCACCAACGGGCGGGTGCACATCACGGCCCGAACCGCCGACGGCGAGAGCCGGACCGAGGAGTTCGACGACGTGGTGGTCTCCACCACCGCCTCGGTCGCCGCGAAGCTCACCGCCGCACTGCCAAGCCACGTGGTGGGCCGCGACACCCGCGAGTTCCTGGAGACCCAGGTCTATGAGCCCGCCCTGTCGGTCTCGTACCTGGTCGACTTCTCCAGCATGCCCTCGGAGGCACATATCGTGGCCGCGGGGGCGGACGACCCGCCCGTGAAGACGATCATCACCTTCCCGCGGACGGTCCGGGACGGCGAGGGACGTCCAGTAGACAAGCACCTCACCTTCGTCTACCCGGGCCGGGCCCAGACCCGCCGCCTCCTGCCGCTCTCGCCGCAGGAGCAGTACGCCGAGACAAGCCGACTGGTCACCCAGCTGTGGCCGGACTTCCCCGCCGACGCCGAGCCCTTCGAGATCGCCAGCCGCCCGCAGGCGATGCCCCTGCCCGCACCGGGGCGCTACCGGATGTCCGCGCGGGTCATCGGGCTTCAGCACGCGCCGGTGGTGTTCGCCGGCGACTACTTCACCTCGCCCATCTCCGAGGCGGCGATGCTCTCCGGCATCCGGGCCGCCGAGAAGCTCATCCAGGCCGGCTGAACCGGAAGCCGGAAGAACGA
Organism: Streptomyces sp. NPDC005151; assembly: GCF_053599875.1. Lineage (NCBI taxonomy): Bacteria > Bacillati > Actinomycetota > Actinomycetes > Kitasatosporales > Streptomycetaceae > Streptomyces > Streptomyces sp. NPDC005151. The sequence goes on from NZ_JBSFYR010000078.1 coordinate 12,778, forward strand.
GAGACGACAGACGACAGACGAAATGGACGCCTCCACTCCTGTCGGCGCGGTGCCCAAGCCATCAGACCCTGTCCCCGCTTCCGCCCCGGCCGTCGGCGGAGAAACGGGGCCGGCGGCTTCCGGCATCGCCCGACTCGTCGCCTACACGCGGCTCGCCAAGTTCGAGTTCGTGCTCGACTACTACCTGAGCCTCCTCGTGCTGTGGACCGCTCTGGCCGGCAGCGTGAGGTTCGCCTCCGACACCCTCACCACCCTGTTGCTCTTCCTCCTCGGCGAGGTCGGCGTGGTGTCGGCGGTAATGGCGCTGGACGATGTCAACGGCATCCGGGACGGCAGCGACCAGGCCAACTACCTCGGCACCGGTGGCACCCCGCTGCGCCCGCTGGAGCGCAAGCCCCTGCTGACCGGTGCGCTCAACGTCTCTCAGGCAACCTGGTTCGGCTATCTCAGCCTGCTCTGGGGAGTCCTGTTCTGGACTGCCTGCGCGATGCTCGCCCCGGAGCGGCCAAAGTGGGCACTGGCCATCACCGGACTGGTCCTCCTGGCCGGTTTCCAGTACTCCTGGGGCCTCAAACTCAGCTACCGGGGGCTTGGCGAAGTACTCATCATGGGCTGCCCACTGGTCATCGTCATCGCCCCCTACGGCTTCGTGACAGGCGGGCTGCCCGCCACGGTGCTGGTGGAGGGGGTGCTGTTCGGGCTCTGGCAGATCCTGGTCTCCTGCTACTCCAACACCAAGGACATCAGCGGGGACGCGGCCGTCGGACGGAGCACCGTCGCGGTGCGCACTTCGGCGCGCGGCAACCTGCACTTCATCGGGCTGCTCTCCGCGGGCGACCTGCTGCTGGTCCTCGGCGCCTCGGTGGCGGGATGGACTCCCTGGTGGTATTTCGTGGCGCTGCTGCCCCAGATGGCGCTCCGGATAAGGCAGTTCCTCTCCTTCGGCGGTACGGGCGACGCCCTGCTGGCACGCAGGCGGGGAGTTGTGGCGTTCCGTACGGGCGTCGCCGGAGTCGTCGTGGCCAACCTCATCCACTTCGCGAGCTGAGGGGCGGCAGCCGCGTCCCCCGGGAGGCAGCTCCGGCTCCGGACAGGAAGCACAGACATGACTCTGAAGAAGAATCCCACCGGCCTCGGGCTGCTCTTCGCCGAACAGGCGCAAGCAGGCCGCAGCACGATCTTCCAGTTCAGCCGCCCCTTCGACATCGTGCCCGAGGCGGGCACCGAGTTCTCCGTGCCCGCACTGGCCGGACTCGTCGAGGAGATGTCCGCCGCCCTGTACGCGGCCGGGGCACGGGCCGGCGACCGCGTGGCCATCGCCAAGGACAACCACTGGGACTATCTGGTGCTGGCCTGCGCCACCGCGCGTTTCGGCGGCTTGCCAGTGCTCATAGCCGGCGGTCTGCCGGCCCTCACGCTCGGCACTGTGCTCAAGCGGGCCGAGGCGCAGGTACTCGTCACCACCGAGGGCATCCTGCGGGGCGCCGCTGAGCACGGCCTCGACCTCAAGTCCCTGGTCCCGCGCACGGTGACGGTCGGCGTCGGCGCACCCGGCACGGTGACCCTGGAGGAACTGCGCGGTGCACGCATGCCGCGGGTGCACCGGACCGCGGGTTACGAGCCGATGGTCGCCACTCACACCTCAGGCACCACCGGCGTACCCAAGCTGGTGGTGCACTCCGTCGACACCGTGCTCGGCCACCTCGGGCGCACCGAATCGCTGCGCTTCCCGATCGTCGCCATGAAGCGCTCCGACACAGTGGCCACGGCCACCCCGTACAACCACATGCGCATGATCACCTGGAGCACCGGCACCCTGAAGCTGGAGCCCAAGAATGCCCTGGTGCTGACCGATGCCGATCCGGCGACCGCGGAGCGCATGTTCGCCCAGCGGCCCCCGACCTACCTTGAGGCCCTGCCCGCCACCTACATCGGCTGGCAGGAACTGGCGGAGCGACGCCCGGAACTCTTCGCGGACGTGAGGCTGTTCGTGAGCACCTTCGACGCCATGCACCCGCCCACGGTCCGACGGTTCCTCAACACGAGCAAGCGCCGCTTCCCGTCCTGGCTGCAGGGCTGGGGCCAGTCGGAAACCGGTCCGATGACTTTCCGCCTGCTCACCCGCCGGGCGTTGGCTTCCACCGGCGACCGGCATCCCACCACCCGCGACCTCGGCCGCCCCATCCCTGGCTTCACCGCGGTGAAGGTCGTCGACCCGGTGACGATGAAACCGGTCCCGAACGGCCGGCCCGGAGTGCTGTTCACCCGCACCGATGGGCGCTGTATCGGCTACCTGGGCGAGCAGCAGCGCTGGCAGGAGAAGGCCCGCGGTAAGTGGTGGAACACCGGCGACTACGGCATGCGCACCGCTAGCGGCGGCTTCCGGCTTCTCGACCGTGAGGTGGACGTGATTCCGAGGATGAGCTGCATCGAGCTGGAGGACGTCCTCGCGGACCGGCTGCCACAACTCGTCGAGGCTGCCGTGATCGGAATCCCGGGCAAGCTCCCGCTGCCGGTGCTGAGCACCCCGGACGGCACACTCGACATGGACGCATGGCGCCGCGCCACCGCCGACCTGCCGCCGCTCGGAGAGCCGCACCTGCTGCCACTGGACGAGATCCCCCGGACGACTACCGGCAAGGTGCGCCGGGGCGAACTGCGCGAGCGCCTGCTCGGCGAAGAGACCTTCGGCACCGGACGCTGGACCTGAGCGGAGCGCGAGAGAGGGAAGAGCAGCCATGACGGAAACGAGCAGCCATGTCGACGTGGCCGTGATCGGGGCCGGGATCGCGGGTCTCACCGCGGCGTATCGGCTGAAGGAAGCCGGCCGGGTGCCGGAGGTCTTCGAGGCCGACCGCGAGGTAGGCGGCCGGATGCAGGCACACAGGGAAGACGGCTGGCTGGTGGAGAAGGGCACCGAGACTCTCGCCACACATGGCTACCCGGCCACCTGGCGGTTGATCAGGGATGTCGGTCTGGACCGGGACGGCGGGGTGCTCAAGGTGAACAGCCTCGCCGGAGTGTGGCGCAACGGCAAGGCACACGCGGGGAGCGGCCACTGGGTGGGCACCCTCACCGGCGCGGGGCTCTCGCCTACGGGCCGGATGGCGATGACCGGGATGCTGGGCGCGTTGCTGCCCGCACTGGGCAAGATCAGCACTGATCGTCCCGGCGAGAGCCCCCTCGGACTGCGCACAGTCGCCGAGTTCGTCGAGGACCGCCACCGCGATCTGCACGATTACCTGCTCCAGCCGGCCGCCGCAACCGGCTGGGCCTGGAACACCCGGCGATCCTGTGTGGCACCCCTGCTGGCCACCATGGTCGCGACCAGGGGGCTGCACGGCTGGCGCACTTACCGGGACGGCATGGACGCCCTCGCTCGACAGGTGGCCGCGCGGTTGACGGTGCACACCGCGAGCACCGTGCGGGAAGTCGCCGCGCAGCCGACCGGCGGCGTACGGGTGGCTTTCGCCGACGGCCGGGTGGTGACGGCCCGGGACGTCGTCCTCGCGGTACCCGCGCCGGTGGCCCGGAAGCTCTACCCCTCGGCGCCGGCAGCCGAACGTCCCTTCCTGGACGCCAGTTCGTACTCCCGGATGATCCGGGTGACCTGCCGGGTCGACAGACCGCTGGCGGTGCGCCAGTCGCGCGGCACTCCAAAGGTCTACGCCCTGCTGATCCCGGAAAGGGAGGACGGCTACCTGTCGGGGCTGACCTTCGAGCACGTGAAGGCCTCCAACCGGGCCCCGCGCGACCAGGGGCTGGTCAGCATGCTGACCGCGGAGCGAGCCACCGACGAGCTGATGGAGCGTCCCGACGAGGAGGTGACGGAAGCGCTGCTCGCGCGAGCCGAGCGCTATGTTCCCGAACTGCGCCAAGCGCTCCTCGGCTCCTCGGTGCACCGCTTCCCGTACGCCGCCCCCGAAGCCACCCCCGGTGCGCTACGCCTGCAGAGCGCCTTCCTCGACAGGCCGCTCGGCCCGGTCGAGTTCGCCGGCGACTGGATCTTCCAGCGTCCCACCAGCGAGGCCGCGGTACAGGCGGGAGAGCTGGCCGCGGAGCGGATACTGTCCCGGCGGCGCGGCTCCCTCACCGAGAAGGAAACCGCCCGGACCGCCCCTCACTGACCCCCTGGGCGGCTCCGCAGCGCTGCCGTCCGCGGGCCCGAGACCGAGTCTGCGGACGGCAGCGGCGCGTGGGGGCTCGACCTGCCGCAGCCGCTCCAACCCTCCTTGACCGGGCCTTGACCGATCTCTGGACGAGACCTGCGAGGTTCCGTTGATCGAAAGCGTCATCGATCTACCGAACATACAAGCCAACGGGGGCAGCAATGTGGGCGTCGAACGGTGCAAGAACCACAACGCCAAAACGCACCACCAGGACCGAACAGGCGGCTGGAGAGGCCGTCCTCACACTCCAGCGGACGCACTACCCGCTGACGTCATACGTCGGTCGGGACGCCGAACTGGCCGACCTCAAGGCACGTGCCACCGCCGGGAACAGCCAAGTGCTGACTCTCACCGGGCCGGTCGGCGTCGGCAAGAGCCGCCTGGCCAATGTCTTCTTCGAGGAGACACACGGCCTCTTCGCCGACGGCGGGCGCTATCTGGAACTCGACGCACTGCCCGGCCGCTTCGGCGATCGGGACGGCGGACTCGCCCGCGTGGTCGCCGGGGCACTGATGGAGAACCGGGCGGAAGAGTCCGTGACCGGCGCCGATCCGCTCGACCTTCTGCGTGAGCGACTGGCCGGGCGGGACCTCCTGCTCGTCCTCGACTGCGGCAGCCGCTCCTGCGAGGGTATCGCCGAACTCTGGAAGACGGTCGCTCCGGTCGCCAGGCGGCTGTGCCTGCTCACCGTGGGCACCCAGGTGCTCGGTATGTACGGCGAGCACCGCGTACCGCTCTTCCCGCTCGCGGTGCCCACCACGAGCGACGCGGCCGATCTTGCTCAACTCGGGCAGGTGGACTCCGTACGGCTGCTTGTGGACCGGACCCGGGCGCTACGGCCCGGATTCCGGCTCACCGAGCAAAACCGTGAAACCGTCGCTCAGCTGTGCCGGATGCTGGACGGACTGCCCCTCTCCCTGGAGGACGCCGCGTCCCGATTGAAGGTGAGTGCGCCCAGCGTCCTTCTCGACGAGCTGCTCCGGGGCCCGGGGATGCTCACGCGCCCGTCCGGCGATGCCGCGGAGGACGGGATTCCGGCGTCACCGAGCGCTATGGCAGGCCCGGACGCCCGGTGGGTCGCCCCCGACGCGGTCCGGCTCCTGGTACGCCTGGCGGTGATCGAGCGGAGCTTCGGCGTCGCCGAGGCCGCCGGGGTGCTTGAGTTGCCACTTGACCTTGCCCTACGGGCACTTGAGCAACTGGTCGACCACAGTGCTTTGCTGACTGAGGAGCAGGGGGACGGCAGCGTGCGGTTCCGGATGCTGCGCAGGTCCCGTGCCTACGCGCTCGCGGACCTGGAGCGGCGCGGCGCGCTGGCACAGGCTCGTAGCCGGCACGCCGCCTTCTTCCAGCTGCAGATGCACGGCTTGCCCGAGCGTCTGCGCGGCCCCGGACAGGCCCAGGAGGCCGAGGAGTTCGCGCACTGGCGCCATGACGTACGCGCGGCATTGGAGTTCCTGGTCGAAAGCGGCCAGAGCATTCCGGCAGCACACCTGGCCACCGCCGCTCAGCCGTGCTGGCTGATGCGTGGCGAGGCACGGGACGCTGTCCACTGGCTGTCCGCCACACTGCGCCTCGGCATCGAGCATCCCCAGGTCCGCCTCGCCGTACTGAGGGCGCTCGGTGAGGCGTTGCTCCTGGCCGGCGATCCTGAGGGAGCCGGTCCGCTGCTGGACGAAGCGCTTGCGGCATACACAGAGCTGGCCGACGCCACAGGCATCGCGACCACGAGGCTGCACCTGGCCCGGCTCGGCCAGATCCGGCAGAACCTGCCCGCCGCCGAGAATCTGCTGACATCGGTGGTGGCCGACGCCGATCCCGGGGACGCTGGTCCCGGATACAGGGCGGCGGCCCTGGCCCGGCTCGCCGAGATCCGTCGGGACCGGGGTGACACCGCACAGGCGGTGCGATACGCGGCGGAGGCGGTGCAGCTCTTCGAAGGAGTCGAGGACACCCGTTCGGCCGCCCAGGCCCAGCTGACCCTGGCCGGACTCATGAGGGCGCAGGGCGACTACGAGCGCGCTGAGCAACTGGCCTGCCGCGCCCTGCTGCTGCTCCAGGAGCGCGGCGACCTCCCCGAAGTGGCCAGGGGGCTGACCGTCCTCGCGGAAGTCCACACCCACAAGTTCGGCCGAACCGCCGCAGCATGGGAACGAGCAGCCCGGCTTCTCGGAGCGGCGGACGCCATCCGTCGCACGGCCGGTGACACCCTTGCCGGGCAGCCCGGGGCGATTGACCGGAGGCTGCTCAACCGGGTCAGCGAGCGCATGGGCGCCGCCGCCTTCGGCATCGCCTGGCAGCAGGGCGCCGACAGTACCCCGGCGGCGGCGGTCGCACTCGCCCTCACCTTGATCGAGCCGGACAAGAGCCAGCCTTGCCCCACGGACGCGGTCGGCTCGCTGACCCGCCGGGAGCATGACGTTGCGATGCTGGTCACTGAGGGCCTCACCAATCGCGAGATAGCCCGCAGGCTCGGCATAGCCGAGTGGACGGCCGTCAACCACATGCGCAAGGTGATGCAGAAACTCGGCTGCACCTCCCGCGTCCAGGTCGCCGGCCGGATGCTGCGTCCCCTCGACGGCCGCGCGGTCCAGGAACCCGTCACGCGGGACCTGCTGCGGCAGTGAAGGGCACCCGGCCTGCGGGAGAGGACCCGGGCGGTGCGGATTTCTCCGCACGTCCTCTCCCGCCGCCGACGCTCACACCCCTGTGACCACCAGGGGCTCGCCGGAGGTGATTCCGTCGGCCTCCATCTGCTCGGCCAGCTTCATGGCCTCCTCGATGAGGGTTTCCACGATCTTGGACTCGAGGACGGTCTTGATGACCTCGCCCTTGACGAAGATCTGGCCCTTGCCGTTGCCGGAGGCGACGCCGAGGTCGGCCTCGCGGGCCTCGCCGGGGCCGTTGACGACGCAGCCCATGACGGCGACGCGGAGCGGGACCTCCATGCCGGTGAGGCCCGCGGTGACCTCTTCGGCCAGCTTGTACACGTCGACCTGGGCGCGGCCGCAGGACGGGCAGGAGACGATCTCCAGGCCGCGCTGCTTGAGGTTCAGGGACTCCAGGATCTGCAGGCCGACCTTGACCTCCTCCACGGGAGGCGCGGAGAGGGAGACGCGAATGGTGTCGCCGATGCCCTGGGAGAGGAGGGCGCCGAAGGCGACGGCCGACTTGATGGTGCCCTGGAAGGCGGGGCCGGCCTCGGTGACGCCGAGGTGGAGGGGGTAGTCGCAGGCTTCTGCGAGCTGCCGGTACGCCTCGATCATGACGACCGGGTCGTTGTGCTTGACGGAGATCTTGATGTCCCGGAAGTCGTGCTCCTCGAAGAGGGACGCCTCCCACAGGGCCGACTCGACCAGCGCCTGCGGGGTGGCCTTGCCGTACTTCTGGAGCAGCCGGCGGTCCAGCGAGCCCGCGTTCACGCCGATGCGGATCGGGGTGCCGTGGTCCCGGGCCGCCTTGGCGATCTCCTTGACCTTGTCGTCGAACTGCTTGATGTTGCCGGGGTTCACGCGGACGGCCGCGCAGCCGGCCTCGATCGCCGCGAACACGTACTTCGGCTGGAAGTGGATGTCCGCGATCACCGGGATCTGCGACTTCCTCGCGATGGTCGCGAGCGCGTCCGCGTCGTCCTGCGTGGGGCAGGCCACGCGCACGATCTGGCAGCCGGACGCGGTCAGCTCCGCGATCTGCTGGAGCGTGGCGCCCACGTCGGACGTGCGGGTCGTGGTCATCGACTGCACGGACACGGGAGCGTCGCCGCCGACCGGCACGGATCCGACCTGGATCTGCCGGCTCTTGCGGCGCTCGGCGACCTTGGTCGGAACGGACGGCATGCCGAGAGAAACCGCAGTCATCCGGTGAGAGTCCTTTCCTGGGCGCCTGATGCGGGAACCGGGGTACGGCTTTTCCGCCAGGCGAGGATCTCGGCGGTGACGGCGCCGGGCGTCAGTCCGCACGCGTCGAGCATCTGGTCACGCGAGCCGTGGCCCAGGAACTCTCGCGGGATACCGAAAGTACGGACCGGGGTGCCGATCCCGGCATCGCCGAGGGCCTGCGCGAAAGCGGCGCCCACACCGCCGACGCGCCCGCTGTCCTCCAGCGTTACCACCCGGTCGAAGTAGGCGGCGGCCCCCACCAGCGTGCAGTTGACCGGCGTGACCCAACGCGGGTCGACCACGGTCACTCCGAGGCCCACCTCGGCCAGCCGTGCGGCGATGTCCAGCGCGAGCCGGGCCATCGGCCCCACCGCGACGATCAGCACGTCCCGGCCAGGTACGTTGTGCAGTACGTCGAAGCCGTCGATGCTGTCCAGGGCGGGTATGTCGCTCCCGCTGCTTCCCTTGGGGAACCGCAGCACCGTCGGACCCTGCTCCCAGGCCACCGCCTCCCGGAGCAGCTCCCGCAGCCGGGCGCCGTCGCGCGGAGCGGCGATGCGTATCCCTGGCACGGCCTGGAACAGGGTCAGGTCCCACATGCCATTGTGGCTGGCACCGTCGTCACCGGTGACCCCGGCTCGGTCCATCACCAGGGTGACGGGGGCAGAGTGCAGGGCGATGTCGGTGATCATCTGGTCGATCAGGCGGTTGCCGAAGGTCGCGTAGACGGCGAGCACTGGGTGCAGCCCGCCGAACGCCAGACCTGCGGCGCAGGCCGCGGCGTGCTGCTCGGCGATGCCGACATCAATGGTGCGGCCGGGAAACTCCCGCTGGAAATCCAGGAGTCCGACCGGCTCCGGCATGGCCGCGGTGAGGGCGACCAGGTCCGGGCGCTCCGCGCCGATACGCACCATTTCCTCGGAGAACACCGACGTCCAGGACTGCGGGGTGGGGGTCGCCGACGGGGTTCCAGGTGGCACGAGTGCGGGCGCCGCCCGGACGACGTGGCAGCGGTCCAGTTCGTTGGTCTCCGCGGGCAGCCAGCCGCGGCCCTTCTCGGTCACCACGTGCACCAGCACCGGTCCGCGCATGTCGACGGCCTGTTTCAGGGCGTCCTCCAAGCCTGCCGTGTCGTGCCCGTCGACCGGGCCGAGGTACCCGAAGCCGAACTCCTCGAAGACATTGCCCGTCAAAGGGTGGCCCGCGCCCGCCGCACGCAGCCGTGCGAGGTGTGCGGCGAGGCCGCCCACGGTCGGCGCGTAGGAGCGCTCGTTGTCGTTGAGTACCACGACCACCGGCCGCCGCGGGGCACCGCCCAGATTGTTCAGGGCCTCCCAGGCCAGGCCCCCGGTGAGCGCGCCGTCACCGATGACAGCGACCACGGCGCGGTCGACGCTGCCGCTCAGCTCGCGGGCACGAGCCAGCCCGTCCGCATAGCTGAGGGCGGTGGACGCGTGGGAGTTCTCGATCACGTCGTGCGGGGACTCGGCGCGCGAGGCGTAGCCGGAGAGCCCTCCGCGGGCGCGCAGACTGTCGAAGGCGTCACGCCGTCCGGTCAGCAGCTTGTGCACGTACGTCTGGTGACCGATGTCCCAGAGCAGCGTGTCCTTCGGTGAGTCGAAGACCCGGTGCAGGGCGAGCGTCAGCTCGACCACGCCCAGATTGGACCCGAGATGCCCGCCCACCCGGCTGACCGTCTGGATCATCACCTCGCGGATCTGCGCCGCCAGTTCGGTGAGCTGCGGGTGTGTGAGCTTCCGCAGATCGCTGGGTTGTGCGATCTCATCGAGTAGCGCCATGGCTGGGCCCCCTCAGGTCTTCGGGTGTGAACGGCCGCTGCCGGCTCAGGCCGGACTCGCCTTCGTCAAAGGACGGCCGTGTGAAGCTGATCTGCGAGCCGGTCCGCAACCCGGCCTCCGGTCCGGTGAGTGTCCACGGGGTGTGGATCAGGACGTTGTAATGGTTGGGGAAGTGGCAGGCGTCGAACCCGAGGACCGCGCCAAGGGGCTCGCCGTCCAGGAGAACCACATCGCCCCGGTCGAGCACCCCGGCCTGCAAGATCTCCACGAAGCCGAGGAAGCCGACCCGGTCGATCCGGGAGCCCTCCGCGGTCTCCGAGTGGTCCGTGGTGACCAGTTCGTGCAGCTCACCCGCGCGTACGCAGCGCGAGGCGAAGCCCTCCAGCCGCATGCCGCGGTCCTCGCGGCGGTGCCGCAGAACCTTGACCACCTCGGACCTGACGGTCCGCTTCTCGCCGTTCTCCGGACTCGGCGTGAACATCGAAGCCGCTGCCGTCCCGTTCGCCGTCCTGTTCACGCTGTGGCTCCCGCGCGGTACGCGGCGTCGACCAGCTCCAGCATCGCGAGGCCGCGACGTGTGACGTCGGCCCCGGCGCGCACCACGTCGGTGAACTCCTGGAGCACTCCGACGTACTCGTGCTCCAGCGAACTCTTGAACTCGTGGTGGCCGGCGAGCATGTCGGTCCACAGCTCGGTACCGCCCTTGAGCCGAACGGTGACGTCCTTGGCCTCCCCGTGCGGGTAGGACCAGTCCAGTTCGACAGTGGCGGGTACGCCTTGCGCGGAGCGCAGCCGCACCACTGCTTGACGATCGACGCCGGCCGCGTCGCGGACCACCTCCGCGGACTCCACGGTCAGCTCGCCGAGGAAGAGCCGTGCCACGTCGAAGGCATTGGGCCCGTTGTCGGCGACGCAGCCACCACCACACCGCTCGGGGTCGAGGTACCAGCGGTCCTCGCCCACGTGGTCCTCGATCCGCTCCAGGTAGCGCACCCGCACATGCTCGATGGCTCCCTGTGCGGACAGGTCGCTTCGCAAGGCCAGAACGTTGTCGTTGTGACGCCGGTGGAAGGCGGTGTAGAGCACTGTGCCTTTGGCACAAGCGAGTTCGGTCAGCGCGCGGCCCTCGGCCGGCCGCAGCGTGAGCGGCTTCTCCACGCAGACGGCGATGCCCGCGTCCAGGGCATCCCGGCACACCGCCTCGTGCGCGTCATTGGGTACGTTGACCACGATCGCGTCGAGGTCCATCTCGGCCAGCATCCGCCGATGGTCGCGGTAGCAGGGCAGGCCCGACGCACGGTGCGGGGCGAGCGCGTCCTCACGCAGGTCGCACACGGCGACCAGATCGGCGCTGGGCAACAGGGGGAACGCGTCGAGGTAGAACCGGGATATGACCCCGAGTCCCACCATGCCGGTCCGCAGGGATTTCATGTCGTCGTCCTCCATGGTGGATCGCGTCAGTCGGCGAGGGCGGCCGGGGCGGGCAGTCCGCGTTCCGCCGCCACTTGGCACAACTCCTCGAACAGTGCGGCGGAGAGCGGGACTCCGGACCTCTTGTGCTCCGAGGCACGCTCGGCCTCGAACCACCCCGGGTAGCGCACCGGCCTGTCCTCGTGCACCGCGGGACTGCGGACAAGGGCGTCGAACAGGCCGTCCGCCTGTGTCTCGAACTCCTCCTTGGGACGCAGCTCGGCCGGTGCGATTACCAGCACGGTGAAGCCGATGTCGTCGTCCTGACCAACCGGGCTGCCATTGCCGGACCAGGCCTCCGGTGCGGGGCCGAGTCCGGCACCCGGCAGCAGCGCGCCGAGGGCCTCGACCAGCAGGCCGAGCCCGTAGCCCTTGAACTCCCCGGTGTCCGGGGCGCCGCCGAGCCACTTCAGGTAGCCGTCGCCCCGGTCGAGCGCGCGCGGGTCGGTGACGGGCCGCCCCTCGGCGTCCTCCAGCCAGCCAGGCGGAACGTCCCGTCCGGCCCTGGCCGCGCCACGGACCCTGCCGGTCGGTACCACGGTGGTGCTCATGTCGAGAACGAACGGTGGCCGTGGACCGGCCGGTGCCGCGAAGGCCAGCGGGTTGGTGCCGAGCATCGCCGCCCTGCCGCCGGGCGGCCGGATGATGCGCTGCTGCCCGCAGTTGGAGACCAGCAGGCAGATCATCCCGCGGTCGGCAGCGCGCTTGGCGTGCGCGCCCGCGCAGCCCAGATGCGTGGCCCCGCGTACGGTCACCAACCCGACGCCGTACTCCAGCGCTCGCGCCGCCGCCAGGTCCACCGCTTCGCTCGCCGCCCACAAGCCGAGGGCCTGGTGGGAGTCGAGCAGGACAGCGGCGCCTCGGTCGGCCAGCACCTCGGGTTCGGCGGTCGGGTCGCAGCGGCCGTCCGCGAAGAGTTTCAGGTAGAGACGGGTGAGGTTTGTCAGGCCGTGCGAGGTGATACCGGTCAGGTCGCCGTGAACCAGGGCCCGGGCGGCGGTGGCGGCCCGCTCGGGCGGGAGGCCCTGGTGCCGGAAGACGGCGGCGGTGAAGTCGAGCAGTGCCGGGAGGTCGACACGGCGTACAGCGACGAGGGCGTGCTCGGTGGTGTCGGTTCCGGGTGCGGTCGTCATGGGTCAGTTCCCCTGGTCCAGCCGGTGGCGTGCGAAGGAGGTGAGCAGGCGTACGAGAGCGGAGGCGTAATGGTCGAGGTCCGTCAGGTCCGCGAACTCTCCGTGCGCGTGGGCGTGGTTGGCTCCGAGTTCGCCGGGACCGAAAACCACGGTCGAGGTGCCGGGGACGTCGGCCAACCAGATGGCGTCGCAGGTGAACGCAGGCTGTCCGGCCGGCCACGGGGTGAGCCCGGAGCGGTGGAGCAGCAATTCCTCGGCCCAGGTGTCCGGGGTGCCGAGCGCGGGCAGTCCGCGCTTGAGCCATTCCAGCCGGACTATCCGCGCGGCGTCGCGGGCGGTGCCGGCCAGGAGCGGCATACCGGCGAAGCGGGACCGGAACTCCTCAAGGCCCGTGCGCACCGCCTCGGCGAGCGCGTGTTCCAGGGCCTCGCCCGACTTCCTGGACCCATAGGACAGATTGAGCAGCAACTGACCTGAGCCGTAGACCTTGTTGTGCAGGTCACCGGTGTGCAAGCCCGCGATGCAGACCTGACCGTCGACCGCGTGCGACGGCAGCACGGTGGCGAGGTACTGGGCCATGTGTCCCAACAGAACGGTCGCGTTGTGGCCCGCGGCGGGCTCGTCGTCGATGCCGTCGCGGCCGTCGACACGCAGCCGCGCGGTCATCGACGCTGTCGCCCGGGGCAGCACTCGGCAGCCGGTCGGCTCGCAGAACACGTTGAGGCGGCCCAGGTATCCCTGCTCAACCAGGACCTTGGTGCCAAATACGCCCATCGCACCACCCTCCTCACCGGATACGAGCTGAATGAGCGCGCCCACCTCGGTGCCGAACCCAGGGACACCGTCCAGCGCGGCTCTCAACCCCGCGAGCAGGGCAACGGCGGGTCCTTTGGCATCGATGGCGCCGCGGCCGTGGAACCGTGCTCCGTCGAAGGCGACCGGGCCGCCGCCGGCGACGGTGTCCAGGTGGACGTTGAACATCACCATGGCCTCGCGCGGCAGGTCGTCCGGCCCGAGCCGCAGCACCATGTTCGGCTGGCAGGCGAGGAAGCCGGGCGATGTCCGCACCGCCTCGCGCACCGCGAGCGGTATCTCGCCGCCGGTCAGTTCCCCCGGGGCGGCAGGGGCGTGGTGGACCACGCGGAAGCCCAGCTCAGCCGCCGACTCGGCGTACGCGTGCTGCGCCTCCCAGAGTTCCACCGGCTCGTGCCCACCGGTCTCCAGGGGTCCGGCGGTGCGGAGGGTGAGCAGCCGCAGCAGCAGTTCCCGGTCGGAGCCCGTCAGCCCGGCGGCCCGCACGGCGATGCCGGGCAGATCCGGGGCTCGGTTCATGACGCCCTCCGTACGTGGTGTGCTCATGCCGTCCTGCCCGTTTCCGCGCATACGGGCCGGGCTCCTGGTGAGCCGTGGTCCTCGTACGCTGATGTCGACGCCGCCCCGCTCGCGGCAGTCCCTGCCGCGTCAAGTCCGCTCACCAGCTCCTCAAGCCGCCTCCCGTACGCCACGAACTGGTCCACGTAGTCCCCGGACGGCTCCGACCAGCCCTCGTGCGGGCGGATGTTGAGGTGCGGCTCGATGGAGAACGTGCCGGTGTATCCGTGGTCGAGCAGCAGCCGCACGGAGTCCGCGACCCGGCAGACTCCGTCGCCTGGCAGCGAGTAGTGCTGAGCCGCGGTGTCACCGGTGCCGTCCTTGATGTGGACGTGGGCCACATATGGCGCGATGTGCGGGAGCAGGCCGAAGGCCTCGTAGCCGTAGGCGATACCGTTTCCGACGTCGAAGAGCAGCCGCAGTGCGGGGCCGGCGGCGTCCAGCAGACGGAGCATCCGCGCGGGGTCACGGCTGGCCCAGCCCGCGCAGTTCTCGTGCACCAGGATGAGGCCGGCGTCCCCGGCACGAGCCGCGAGCCGCCGCATCCGTTCGAGAACCTCGCTCTCCCAGACTGCTTCGGGCAGACCTGCGTTGGGGTACGACATGACCCTCACATAGCGGGTGCCGAGGGTGGCGCAGCGCTCGGTCAGGCAGTCGAGTTCGGCAAGGTCCTCCGCGAAGGGCGTGTTGATGGCCCGGGCCCAGTTCCCGATCCTGGAATCGACGCAGACGACCCCGAGCCCGGCGTCGCCCAGTCGGCCCGCCACCGTCGCGAAGGATGCCTCGTCAAGGTCGGCGAGAGCGACGCCGTCGACAGAGCGCAGCTCCACGCAGTCCCAGCCGAGCCGGGTGATCGCCGCGATCTGCCGGTCCAGCCCGGGCGCGGCCTCGTCGCCGATGCCGCTGAGACGGATGCGGTCAACCATCATGGGCCGTTCCGTTCGCGAGGGCGGTGACGGCACCGGTCAACGGTGGCGCGCTGGTCCCGCCCGGCTGGGACGACGAGGCCATGTGGCGGGCGTCGTCGAGCAGTTGGACCACACGCCGGGCGATCGCGTAGTCGTCGGACATCTGGTCGGTGTCCGCCGCGTAGTCCCGGTAGACCTGCTCCATATAGCGAGTCAGCGCGTCGTCGAAAAGGAGCCGGGGAGTCGCGACGGTTGTGCTGTCCGGGCCTTCGCCGACGGTCAGGTTGGCGTGGTGGTCCATGTCACTGATCGGATAGTGGCCGACCGCCCGGCCCGAGGCGAAGCTCAGCGCGACCCGGCGTTCGCGGATCGGTGAGGTGAGGTCGGAGAAGAACTCGGTGGTGACGCCGCCATGGTGTCGGAGCGTCAGCCGGGCGGTACCCATGCACGGTATGACCCGCTCTCCGATCCGCATGTCGGTGATGTCGGCGGCCACCACGCGGGCGTCGCCGGCGAGTCGCAGGGCCACGCCGATCGAGTGCGGCAGCTCCACGTCGAAGGCGGTGCCGTGGTCGTGCGAGCGCAGCGTACGCGACCAGCGTGGTTTGAACTGGGTGAAGGACAGCGAGCACAGCGCACCGAGGCTCCCGCTGCGTACCAGGGTGGTCAGCTCATGGGTGAGCGCGCTGGCCAGCCACGGCGAGACCACCCGCAGCCGCAGCCCGCACACCCTGGCCAGGGTGTCGATGTCCCGGAGCCCGGTCACGCCCACCGTCATCGGCTTCTCGATGACGAGCCGGGTGTAGCCGAGGTCCGCGAGTTCCCGGAGGATGTCGAAGCGGCCGGTGGGCGGGGTGCACAAGTGGACGACCGTGCGGGCCGGGTCCGCCAGCGTGGCGGCGTGGGCCGGCGAATGAGCCACCACCAGGCCCTCGGACCGAGCGCGGTCCTGGATGCCCTGGAGGTCCCAGACCACGGGTGGCTCGGGCGCCCACAGGTCGGCGTTCTCCGGCCGCTCGCGCAGCTTGCGCAGCACCGGCCAGTGCAGCCCGAGGCCGGCTCGGCCGCCGCCGACGATGAACGTGTTCAGCATTCCGTTCCTTCACTCCTGAGGAGATCTGGCGTTCGCCAGCGGACGCGGTGGCAGATCAGCGGTCACGGTAGGCCGCTTCCTCACTCATCCGGGCGAGTTCGCGCTTCCACTCCCTGGGGAGCGGAGCGGTCGACAGAGCGTGCTGTGCCTCCGCGACCAGCTCTTCTATGCGCCGCTCGACCTCCTCTCGGACACCGTTGCGGTTAAGCGCCTCGGCGAGGGCCGAGGCGTCCCACTCGGCGGCCCGGACCAGTTCACCGACCGAGTCGTCGTACAGCGCGGCGAGGCTGACCAGGAGCGTCATCTTGTGCTGCGCGGCGTCGGCGCCGACCGGCTTGCCCGCTGTGTCCATGTCGCCGTAGGTGTCGATGAGGTCGTCGCGCAGTTGGAACGCCTCGCCGAGCGCGGTGCCGTACGCCTCGAACGCGGCGGCGGCGGAGTCGTTGCCTGCCAGAGCGGCACCCAGTTCAAGGGGGCGGTGGATGCTGTAGCGGCCCGACTTGGCGTTGGCGATGTAGCGAGCCAGCTTCGGGTTCGGGACCGACTCCGCAGCGACGGCGACGTCCAGGTGCTGGCCGATGATCATCTCACTGGTCATCCGGCTCCACACGCGCCCCGCCCTGTACGGCAGTTCCTGGACAAGCTGCCCTGCGTACGAGAAGGCGAGGTCACCCGCGAGGATGGCGATCCCCTCCCCGTAACGACGCGCTTCGCCCTTCCAGCCGGCCGCCCGGTGCAGCCTGCTGTGGCGCACATGCACGGTCGGTTCGCCGCGCCGCAGGTCCGAGTCGTCGATCACGTCGTCGTGGATGAGCGCGAAGGCATGCAGCAGTTCGACCGCTGCCGCAGCGTCCGCCACCCGGGGGTCGTCGGGGTCGCCGCCCGCAGAGAGGAAACCCGCGGCGCAGAAGGCGGGACGCAGCCGCTTGCCACCGGCCCGGAGCAACTCTCTTACGGCGTCGACCGGTACGACGGCGCGCGCGTCGACGGCCGCCCATTCGGCGTGTTGCGTGCCGAGCAGGTCCTCAAGACGCTGCTCCGCTCGCTTGAGAACGTGCGCACGGGCGTCTGCGGCGATCCGGCCCGGGCGTTCGACGGCCGCTTCGGCGGGTGAGGCTGTCATCAGCGTTCTCCAGTGACAGGCGGGACGGCACGTCCCGCGGGCGGCTGTGTTCCCTGTGCCGGGGAGTGGGCGTCCGGGCCGGGCGGAAGGCGGTCGTACGAAGGTCCGGGCTCGTCCGAGAGCCGAGGCAGCTGGAAGACGACGTCTTCCTTGGCGGTGGTCACCAGCTCCACGTCGTGGAACCCCAGCTCATCCAGACGCGAGAGGAGTTGCTCGACGAGTACC
This sequence comes from Streptomyces sp. NPDC005151, assembly GCF_053599875.1. Classification (NCBI taxonomy): domain Bacteria; kingdom Bacillati; phylum Actinomycetota; class Actinomycetes; order Kitasatosporales; family Streptomycetaceae; genus Streptomyces; species Streptomyces sp. NPDC005151. Next base: position 29,947 of record NZ_JBSFYR010000078.1, read on the forward strand.
TCTGGTGCGCTGGCGCCCGCGCTCACGCCGACAGCGTGGACCCCGGTCAGCCAGTCGGTGTCCAGCTCCATGACGTCCGGTACCAAATGGGCGCGCGTCCCTTGCTGACGGGCCACCTCCACCATGCGCACCGAGTTGCTGGAGTTCCGCGAGCCGACGATGAGAACGAGGTCGCTACGCCGGGCGATCTTCTTTACTGCGAGCTGCCGGTTGGTGCTTGCGTAGCAGATGTCACCGTCGGCAGGGCTGTGCAGTTCGTCGAAGCGCTCACGCAGGACGGCCTTCACCTCTGCGGTCTCGTCCTGCGAGAGCGTGGTCTGGGTGAGTACCGCCACCGGTGTGTCACGAGGCAGGTCGAGCCACCGGGCGCTCTCCGCGCTCTCGACGATCACCGTCCGGTCGGGGACTTCACCGTACGTGCCCTCGACCTCTTCGTGGTCGGCATGACCCACCAGGAGCAGGGTTCGGCCGTCGCGGGCGTAACGCCGCGCCTCCTGATGGACCTTGGAGACGAGCGGGCAGGTGGCATCAATGGTGACGAGGCCGCGGGCCCTCGCGTTGTCACGAACCGCAGGGGACACCCCATGGGCGGAGAACACACAGACAGCGCCGGCGGGAATGTCTTCCTCCGAATTCACAAAGACCGCGCCCCGCCGCTTCAGCGCTGCCACGACATAGTGGTTGTGCACGATTTCTTTCCGCACATATACCGGAGCACCGTGGATTTCCAACGCTTTCTCGACGATCGCTATCGCCCGGCGCACCCCCGCGCAGAACCCACGGGGCTCGGCAAGGATCACTGTCTTTTCCGTCACGACTCGAAACTCCTGTCGGTCCGCGGGATCGAGGTTCACCGTCCGGCACGTCTCCGAGGCAAGTCAAGGTCCCTGGACCGGCAATAACTGAGCACCCGGCCAATAGGCAGATTTCTGCGCACGTCCGCCTGCCCCTGCCCCGCAATTGCCATTGAGTTGTCGGGTCCTTGCTATCGAAAGGCCCCGGCGGACCGGTCTACGTTCTGTTCGAGCATCAACGCCGAGAGGACTGGAGTGAGATGGCCAGCAAAGCGACAACCGCTGCGGGCACTGCCGTGGATGCCGTTCCTTTCTTCACCCAAGTCGAGTCGTTCGTGCGGCAGTGGCCCCGGCTGAACGCCCATCTCGACGAAATATGCGAGTCGGGCGTGTACTCGAACGGCCCGAAGACGGCCGAACTGGAAGCCGCCCTGTGCCAGTACACCGGTGCCCGGCACGCGGTCGCGGTGGGCAACGGCACCGACGCGCTCGTACTGCTGCTGCGGGCCGCCGGCATCGGTCCGGGCGACGAGGTCATCGTGCCCGCCTTCAGCTTCTTCGCCTCGGCCAGCTCGGTCGCCCTGGTCGGCGCGGTACCGGTCTTCGCCGACATCGACCCGCGTACCTACGCCCTGGACCCCGCCGGTGTCGAAGCGCGGATCACCCCGCGTACCAAGGCAGTGATGCCGGTGCACCTCTTCTGCCAGCCCGCCGACATGGCCGCGCTCGCGGCGGTGGCCGAACGACATGGACTGCTCGTCCTGGAGGACAGTGCCGAAGGCATCGGCATGCGCCTCGGCGGCCGGCACACCGGTCTGCTCGGCGCCGGCGGGGTGCTCTCCTTCTTCCCCACCAAGACCCTGGGCGCGCTCGGTGACGCCGGCATGGTGCTCACCGACGACGACACCCTGGCCAGCACCGTCCGGCGGCTACGCGACCACGGTCGCCCCTTCCCCGCACCACGACCCGCGTCGCCTGTCCCCCGAACGGGCCCGGACGAGCTTGCCGAGCGCGCGCGGCAGGGCGAACTGGTCGGCACCAACAGCAAGATGGACGAGATCCAGTCCGCCATACTGCTGACCAAGCTGACCACCCTGGACGAGGACATCCGCCGCCGCGCGCTGCTGGCCGATGCCTACAGCCGCCGGTTGTGCGGCATCCCCGGCCTCCGCGAACTGCCCGTCATCCCGAAGCAAGCCGAGTCCGACCGCCCGGTCTTCTACGTCTACCTGATCGAGACCGACCGGCGCGACGCCCTGATCGCGCACCTCACGGCAGTGGGCATCGGCACCGAGACGTACTACCCGCTGCCGCTCCACCTTCAGCCCTGCTTCGCCCACCTCGGCTACCAGCAGGGGGACTTCCCGCGGGCCGAGGCGGCCAGCCACCGCACGGTCGCGCTGCCGCTCTACCCCGAGTTGACCCTCACTCAGCTGAGTGCGGTGTGTGAAGCCATCCGCTCCTTCTTCACCGGGAACACATCGTGACCACCGAGACCACCTCGCGCGCCCCCGCCGGCGTCCTGACAGACGTGCCCTACGCCGACACCCGACTCAGTGGCACGGACCGCGAGCTGCTGCGCAGCGCGCTTCATGAGGTCGGCACCGACCCCGAGCAGAGATTCATCCTCGGCCGCCGTACCGCCGCGCTGGAACAGCGCCTCGCCGCGCGGTCCGGCGCGCGTGAGGCCGTGGCCTGCGGCAGTGGCACCGTCGCCCTCGCCCTCGCCCTGCGCGCGGTCGGCGTGGTAGCCGGTGACGAGGTGATCGTGCCCGCGTTCGGCGCCGAGCCCCTGGCCGCGACGGTACTGAACATCGGTGCTCTGCCGGTCTTCGCGGACGTCGACCCGCTGACGATGACCATCGATCCGGTGGACGCGGAGAGCCGGGTCACCTCGCGCACCCGCGCCATCGTCCCGGCCCACCTCTTCACGACGATGGCCGACATGCCCGCGATCCGGTCCCTTGCCGAACGGCACCGGCTCACGGTCGTCGAGGACGCGGCGGTGGCGCAGGGCGCACGGCTGAACGGCCGGGCGGCCGGAACCTGGGGTGACGCGGGGCTGTACTCCTTCTTCCCGGTCAAGCCCTTCGGGATGCCGGGCGAGGGCGCCGTCGTCCTCACCGACAGGCCCGAGGTCGCCGACGCGGTGAGACGGTTGCGCAACCACGGCCAGGACGGCGTACGGCGCTTCGTGCACCACGAAATCGGTGTCAACAGCCGCTTCGACGAAGTACTCGCGGGCTATCAACTGGGCCGCCTGGACCGCGCGGACGAGATGGTGGCCCGGCGCTCGGCGATCGCCGAGCACTACAGCACCAGCTTCGCGCCGCTTCGCGAGCGCGGGCTCCTGGCCCCTGTCGCCGGCACGGACGGCCAGTGCCACTACGTCTACGCCGTGCAGACGATCTGCCGGGACGCCCTCGCGGCCCACCTCGCCGCCCAGGGCATCGGTAGCCGGGTCTACTACCCGGTACCCCTGCCACGTCTGCCGGCCTTCGCCGCGTACACGGGCGAGGGCTCGAACGGGCGACGGCCCGGCGCGGAGCTGGCGAGCGCCCGCCACCTCGCGCTGCCGCTGCGCCTCGGGCTGACCGACCGAGAGGTCGAGCAGACGGCCGATGCCGTCAGCGCGTTCTTCACCTGACCTGGACCGCGGTGCCGGCCATCGGCCGCATCCCTCCCATGAGCTGACCAACTTCTTGCGACAGGAGCAACCGTGAACAGCAAGGTCGTCGTCGTCGGGCAGGGGTACGTCGGTCTGCCGGTTGCCGTCCGCGCCGCCCAGGCCGGTCACCTGGTCATCGGATACGACGTGGACATCGAGCGCGTCAGACGTCTCGGAAAGGGCGAGTCCTACGTTGAGGACATCCCTGACATGGAAATCGCCGCCCTGCTCCAGGAGGGCACTTACCTGCCCACCGCCGACCCCTTCGACCTCGACGGTTTCGATGTCGCCGTGATCACCGTCCCGACACCGCTGAAGGAGGACGCCCCCGACCTGACCTACATCGAGTCGGCCGCCCGCACCCTGGCCGAGCGGCTGCGCCCCGGCGCCACGGTGGTGCTGGAGTCCACCACCTACCCGGGCACCACCGTCGAAGTGCTCGTCCCCCTCCTGGAAAGGGGCTCGGGCCTCACCGCGGGGAAGGACTTCCATGTCGGCTACAGCCCGGAGCGCATAGACCCGGGCAACCCCACCTGGCGTCTGGAGAACACCCCCAAGGTGGTCTCCGGCATCAACGCGGCCTCCCTGGAAGCCGTCCGCTCCTTCTACAGCACACTCATCGGCACCACCGTGCCCGTGCGCTCCACTGAGATCGCCGAACTGTCCAAGCTGATCGAGAACACCTTCCGGCACGTCAACATCGCCTTGGTGAACGAGATCGCGATGTACGCGCGCGAACTCGGTGTCGACGTCCGGGAAGCCCTGGACGCCGCCGCCTCAAAACCCTTCGGCTTCATGCGCTTCACTCCCGGCCCAGGTGTCGGAGGGCACTGCCTTCCCATCGACCCGGAGTACCTGTCCTGGCATGTGCGGCGCACCCTCGGCCGGAGCTTTCAGTTCGTCGAGCTCGCCAACCACATCAACGGCCGCATGCCGGACCACGTGGTCCAGCGGCTGCTGCTCGCCTTGAACGCCCGGCGCAGGGCGCTCGCCGGCTCGCGGATCCTGCTCCTCGGCCTTGCCTACAAGCCCCATACGGGCGACATCCGCGAGTCTCCCGCGCTGCGGGTCGCGGAACTGCTGCTCGGGTTGGACGCCGACGTGCGCGCGGTCGACCCGTACGTGGCCGAGACGGTCACCATGGACCTCGATCTGGTGCGCTGCGAGTTCTCGGCAGAGGAACTCACCGCGGCAGACGCCGTGGTGCTGCTCACCGATCACGACGACTTCGACTACGAACTGGTCCGCGATCACGCGAGCTTCGTCCTGGACTGCCGGCACCGCCTGGATGCCGGAGACACTGTCGAAGTCCTGTGACCCGGAGCAGCCGGACGAGCCGGCAACCCCCGCGGTCCGCTGAGCCCCGGCTCGACCACCGTACCCGCGCCCCGGCACTTCCGAGGCGCGGTCCCGATGAGATCCGAACGAGACGCCCCCGCCCTCCGGTGCCCCCCGCAGCGTACGCACGCCGGACGCGAGCCGGGTCGCCCGAGGGGAGAGGGAGACTTGAGTGAGTGACGGACACCTGGAGGTCTGCCTCGTCGGCGCCGGTCCCAGGGGCCTGTCGCAGCAGCGGCAGCTCGCCCGGGCCATCAAGAACGCGCGCGAGATGGCCCTGCTCCCCTACGGGACCAAGTGAGCCACCGCTGCCCCCTCGGCCGGCCCCCGCCGCGGCACCGGGCGGTCCCTGAAACATCAGGGGCCACCCGCCCGGCGTGCGGGTCAGTGGTCGTCCCAGTGCCCGTCGTGGCTGGCGTGCCGGTGGCCGTCGTGGAGGTCGTCGACGTGGCCGCCGTGGGGAACCGTGACGTGCCCGCACGTCTCGCCGTGCTGGTGCGCGTGCTCGCCGTGCGCGGCATGGGCGGCGGGCTCGCACTCATCGACGTGGTCGCCGTGGACGCGGTGGAGATGGCCGTCGTGTGCGTAGTCCACATGACCCTCGTGCGTCGTTCGGGAGCCGGCCGCCGCGCCCAGTGGAAGGCACCCGTTGTCGAGCCGGACCCGGAGCGTGGAGAGCAGCACCCCGGCGGTGGCGCCGGTGCGGTGACGCAGCAGGCCGATCAGCACGCCGGACTCGAGAGGGTTGAGTGCCAGGTGGTCCGGCGGACCCCGGCCGGGCAGGCCGGGGGTCCCTCCGGCGATCAGCCCTTGTTCTGGGTAGCCCAGAACTCGTCGAAGGTGAGGAGACCGTCACCGTTCGTGTCGTGGGAGTTGATGACGGCCTGGGCCACCGGCTCGGTGACGTAGGGGTCACCCAGCTGAGCCATCACGCTCTTGTACTCGGCGGCCGAAATCAGACCGTCACCGTTCAGGTCGTACCGCTCGAACGCCTTGCGCGCCGACTCCATGTCCGCCACTGTTCCGCCCCTTCGTCATACCTAACTGATGTGGGTCAGATTAACGGGCGCGAGGGAGACCGATTGCGGCGGCCGGTCGTCGATCATGGGTGGGGTGTCCGCGGACGGCGGACAGGACCGGGAACCCGGGAGGGGAACACTTCATGACCGACGCACTGGCGCGGATCCTGACGGCTGCCGCAGACGGGCGGTTCCCGCCGCCGGACGGGTCCACGACCGTGGTGGCACAGCCGAACGCACGGGACGCCGGGGTGCTGGCATTCACCGCGCACTCGGTGGTGTTCACCGACGAGGATCCGGACTGGGTACGGGCCACGCTGGCCGGCACCCCGGGCGATGCGCTCGCCGCGACGATGAATCCGCACTTCCTGGGCGCGCTGCTGGCCCGTACCGGACGCCACATGAACACCATCGATCTGCTGACGGTCGCGGGCGCGCTGCCGGGCGAGCCGGAGATCGGGCTCCGCGAGATCGAGGACCCGGAGCACCCGCGGGTGGCGCGGGCCATGAAGTTCCGCGACGAGGTCCGGGTCTGGGCCGCCGACGGCGGGGTGCTGATCCTCGGCCGTGGGGTCGCCGGCCGGTGGGAGACGGCGATCGAGGTGGCGGAGGAGGCGCGCGGCCGCCGGCTCGGGGAGCGCCTGGCGCGGGCGGCCCGGCACCTGGTGCCGGACGAGGTGGTGTGGGCGCAGCAGTCGCCGGGGAACGCCCGCAGTGTGCGGACGTTCCAGGCGGCGGGCTACCGGCCGGTGGGCTCGGAGGCGCTGCTGGTCGCGGGCTGAGACCGGCCGGCTATTGGGGGGTGGGTGAAGGAGCGGGGCTGGGGTGCGTGCATCGCAAGGCGGAGGATTGAGCCATGGCGGAGCCATGGTGATGGACGACAACGCCG
>NZ_JBSFYR010000079.1:0-36316 GCF_053599875.1 Streptomyces sp. NPDC005151
CGGGTCCGCCCGGCGCCCGGGTCCCTCACCCCCCCCCGGGGGCGACGGGCGTACCACCGACGGTCTGCGCCGGTCAGTGGCTGTACCTCTCGTTGCGCCGGCGGACCACGAAGACGGCGCCGGTGGTCGCGGCCACGGCCAGTGCCGTGCCGCCGACCAGTTGCGCGGCATTCATCCGGCCGATGCCGCCGCCGAGATCACCCTGTACACCGTTCGGCGCGATCGCCGTGGAGCCGGGGGTGGGGGTGGGGGCGGAGATCGCGAGACCGATCTCCGCCGTGGAGGTCGGCGATGTATTGCAAATGAACGACACTTCATAGGAAGCGCCGGGTTTTGCATCCCAGTCGACCGTGGCCGAGGCGCTGCCTCCTCTGGGAATAGTGACGCTGTCGAAGATGCCCGAGCTGGCCGTTGCTGTTGTTAGGCACCCCCGTGCGGCCAGGGTGACCTGGCCGCCCGGCGCGATCACCGACGGAGCAACGGTGTATCCGGTCGCGCCCGGCGCGCCCCCCGACGTCACGGCGCACGCGGTCGCAGCCGGAGCGGTCAGGGCGAGAGCGGCGGCGCCGAGCAGGGCGACGGGTGCGACACCTATGGCGCGCATGGTGAATCCTCCGGTTCCCCGAGGAGCAACTGTGGAACGAATATCCACAAAGTGTCAAATATGCACCTCGATGGAAGGAACGTTAGAAGTGCTGTATATCGCTCGCGATCGGGGACCGGCGAATGGGGCATCGGTGTCCCCCGGGCGGCGCACCATCCGAACGTCAGGCCGTCAGGCCGTCAGGGCGCCGGTCAGCCCGACACGTTGGGAAAGAGGTCGAGGAACGGCGCGGCCGTGGCCGAGATGCCGCGACCGAAGGGGGAGTCGAAGTCCCAGATCAGGAAGAGCAGGAAGGCGATGAGCACACTGAACAGCCCGGCCAGCAGCAGTTCCCGGAATGTTCGGCGGATCTGCAGGGTGAAGATCAGCCCCACGGTCACCAGCGCCCCGGTGATCAGACCGAACCAGACCACGCCCGGCATGGTGGCGCCGGCGCTCTGCGCGCGGGCACTGCGCGCGTCGTCGGCCGCCGCTACCTGGTCGACCAGTGGCTGATACACCTGCCCCTCGTGGTCGCTCCTCGGCCGGTAGTCGGTGACGTCGGCACGTACCCGGCCGAGGAGTTCGGCGCCCTCGTCGGTGAGGCTGCCGTGCTCCGCCATTGCCCTCCACTCGTCGTGGACGACATGACCGACGTACGCGTCGACATCGGCGCGGATCCGGGTACGCACCTCGGCCGGGTAGACCGACGAGCGGGCGTTCACCTCGTGCAAGGCCTGGGCCTCCTGGCGGACGTACTCCTGGGCGGCGCTGCGCCCCTCCCAGACGCCCGCGATGGCGAGGCCGAGCACGATGGCGTACACCACGCCGATCATCATCGTCATGTATTCGATGACGTCAGGGGTTTCGGACGGGTCGTCGTCCTCCCCGACACGGCGATTGTTGAGGATGGCGATGGTGAGCACGACGGCGCAGGCCGCGGCCATGGCGAGGGTGAGAACGAGCCATTCCGACATGGGCTTCTCCGAAGGTCAGCGGGAGCGGGGACGTAGCACGGCGACGGCGAACACCGCGGGAGCGGTGATCAGCAGGGTGAGGGTGACCAGGGAGGGACCGCGCTGGGGGACCTTGCGCGGCGGCTTGCGGTAGGTGGGGATCGCCACCGGCTTGGGCGGGGGTGGCGTGGGGCGTACAGAGGGCGTGGGCTCCGGAGGCGGCGGTGTGGGCGCGGGCGGTGGTGGGGGCGCCGGGGGTGGTGGCGGAGGTGGTGGCAGAGGTGGAGGAGGTGGTGGCGGAGGCGGGGGAGGGGGTGCAGGCCGCGGGGTCGGCCTGGGCGCTGGGCCCGCCTGGCAATGACCGTCACCCGATGTGGCGACCGCCGAGTTCCCGCCGCCGTCCCCGATCGAGGCGTACGAGCAGTTGTCGGCCACCGCGGGCACCGGGGCGGTCAGGAGCCAGCTGAGTGCGACGGCTGCGGTGAGCCGCCCGAAGAGGGATCCGTACACGATGGGGAGCATGTTCCGGCCGGTCGGACGGCACGCGGACCACGGTCCTTATTCCCCTGATGGAGGGGACCTGGGGCGCTGAGGGTTTGCGGATCGGGAGAATTCTGCGAACGCGTTGAACAAAGAAGCACCCACCGCTCGTACCCAGGGCCATGGACGACGCAGTCTTGCGTCACAACTGGCGGTAGAATCACGGGAGTTGACATGAACACCTGGCGGAACGCCTCGCTCGCGGCCACCGCGGCGGCCCTGTTGGCGCTGACGACGGCGTGCGGTCAGGAGCCGGGCACGGATTCGCCCAACGGCCAGAACGCCGGCAATGCCGGCCCGGCCGGTCAGACGGGCGGCGGCTACGACACGGACAGCGGATACGGCTCCGGCAGCGACTACGGATCCGATTCCGGGGCACAGGCGGGCAAGTCCAAGCAGGCGGGACAGCTCGCTGTGTGGGACAGCGAGAAACTCGGCAAGGTCGTGACGGACAGCGAGGGATTCACTCTCTACCGTTTCGACAAGGACACCGCGAGCCCGCCGAAGTCGAATTGCGAGGGCGACTGCGCGAAGACCTGGCCGGTCGTTCCCGCGGGCAATGTGACGGCCGCCGCCGGTACCGATGGAGCCCTGATCGGCACAGTCGCCCGTGCGGACGGCGCCCAGCAACTCACCATTGCGGGGCGGCCGATGTACCGGTACGCCAAGGACACCAAGCCCGGAGATGGCAATGGTCAGGGAGTGGGAGGCACGTGGTTCGCCTCTGCGCCGGACGGCAAGAAGGCTGCGGTGAACGCCGACGGTCCGAGCGGTGGTGAGCAGGCTGATCTCGCGGGGCTTTCGGTCCGCAAGGACCCGAAACTCGGAGACATCGTCGTCGACAAGCGCTGTATGACGGTCTACCGGTTCAAGAAGGACACGGCATGGCCGATGAAGTCGGCCTGCACCGGAGTCGGCCTCTCGAAGTGGCCGGTTGTCGCCCCGTTGGCCAAGAATGATGTGAAGGGCGTGACCACCAAGGGCTTTGTCACTTTCAATCGCCCCGACGGTCTCAAGCAGCAGGCCATCGACTGCTGGCCCATCTATACCTTCTCCGGTGACGCGAGGCCGGGTGACACCAACGGCCAGGGTGTCGGGGGCACATGGTACGCGGTGTCCCCCGACGCAAAGTTCGTCGGCGCCCCGAAGTAGCCCCACAACTGCCGTTTCGGACAGGCCAGTCGCTGAATGTCACCGTTAGCGACGGGCCGGTTGCACATGCCACTGGAGTGTGACCAATAACGGACCGCTAATTTCCGTTTCCGCTCGCTCTCCTGGCGGTCGGTCAGTAGCCTCTGGTCAACACTGACCATGAACATGGCCGGATCGCCGTGGCGACTTGTTGGAGACATCGATGGAGCGTCCCGCCTGGGCACCGCAAGGCATTGACATTTCAGTGCCGAGCGTGTCACGCATGTATGACTTCTATCTGGGCGGATCGCACAATTTCGAGGTGGACCGGGAAGCGGCCCGCAAGGCCATGGAGTTCATGCCGGGACTCCCCAAGATCATGCAGGCCAATCGCGCCTTTATGCGCAGGGCAGTGCGCCATGCGGTGAGTGAAGGTGTCACTCAGTTCCTGGACATCGGTTCCGGCATACCGACCTTCGGCAATGTCCACGAAGTCGCCCAGGCCGCGGACCCGGAGGCGCGGGTGGCGTATGTCGATCACGACCCCGTTGCGGTCGCGCACAGCCAGGCCGTACTCGAAGGAAACGACCGCGCGGTCATCGCCACCGCCGATCTGCGACGCCCGCAGGAGATTCTGAAGCGCCCCGAGGTCAGCGAACTCCTCGACCTGGAACGCCCGGTGGCGCTGCTGCTCGTCGCCGTCCTCCACTTCATCGAGGACGCCGACGACCCGCAGGCGGCCGTTGCCGAGCTGAGCGAGTCACTCGCCCCCGGCAGCCTGCTCGTCATCACCCACGCCTCGTACGAGGGCATCCCGCTCACCCAGGAGGAGGCGGGCGGTACGGTCGGTGTCTACCGGAACATCCGCAACCCACTGATCATGCGGTCGCGCGACGAGGTCAGCCGGTTCTTCGACGGGTACGAGATGGTCGAGCCCGGGCTCGTGGCCATGCCCAACTGGCGTCCCGACACCCCCGTGGTGCAGGAGCAGGAAGACCCATATGCCTTCTCGGGCTTCGGCGGAGTGGGACGCAAGGCGTGAGCATTCCCGCCCAAGCGTCCGAAGCGCCGGACGCGGAGCCCGACGACGCCGAGGACCGGCTCCGGAGATTCGCCACCATCTGGAGCCGGGCCATCTTCCCCTCGACGGCCACTTCCCTGACCCGTCCGGAGTTCGAACAACATCTGCTGCCGCTGGCCCGCAGGTTGAGCGACAACCTGCACGCGCGTCCCTTCGACCCGGCGCCCGCCAACAAGGTGGGAGCCGCGCTCGTCGCCGCGCACTGCACGGACCCGGACGCGCTCAGCTCCACGCTCGGCGTCGTCGACTCGTACCTGGTGCTCTACTGCGGCGGCAACGGCCCGGTGACCCTGTCGACCGAGGACAGCAGGGCCCGCTGTGCCCGCATGCAGCACGCCCTGGCGGGCGGCTTCACCCAGGCGCTGCGCGAGCGGACCCTGGCCGAACAGGAGGCCATCGCCCGCTCGGCGCTCACCGCCCGCTCCAACGCCGAGCAGGCCCTGCACGCCACCGAGGCGCGGTTCCGTGCCGTCTTCAAGGACGCCGCCATCGGCATCGGGATCGCCGACCTGGAAGGCAATGTGCTGGAGGTCAACGACACGCTGACCCGGATGTTCGGCGGCCTCGACCACCATGTCCGCAGCCACAAGGTCAACGAGTGGGTCCACCCCGAGGACTCGCCGCACGTGTGGAAGTACTACGAGGAGCTGGTACGCGGCGAACGCGAGCACTACCGCGTCGAGAAGCCGTACTACCGCAACGACGGCACCGTCCTGTGGACCAACCTCACGGTGTCGCTGCTCCGCGACCCCGAGGGCCGGCCGCAGTACCAGCTGGCGCTCATGGAGGACACCACGGAGCGCAGGCTGCTGAATCTGCGGCTGCGGTACGAGGCCACCCACGACGCGCTCACCGGCCTGCCCAACCGCACGCTGTTCTTCGAACGGCTGGAGAAGGCACTCTCCGCCGACGGCGGCAGCCGCTTCGGGCTCTGCTATCTCGACCTCGACGGCTTCAAGGCGATCAATGACAGCCTGGGCCACGCGGCAGGGGACCGGCTGCTCGTCGAGCTCGCCGACCGGCTGCAGAGCTGCGCGACCGCGCCGGGCGAGATGGTGGCACGGCTCGGCGGCGACGAGTTCGTGGCGCTGACCACCGGCCCGCACACCGAGTCGGAGGTCGACGAACTGGCCTGCCGGATCCTCGGCGTGCTCGCCACGCCGATCCGGCTCGACGGCCGCGAACTGACCGTACGAGGCTCCATCGGCGTCGTCGAAGGACCGGCGGGCGAACGCAGCGCCGCCGAGGTGCTGCGCAGCGCCGACATCACGATGTACCGGGCCAAGTCGGCGGGCGGCAACCGCTTCGAAATCGCCGACGCCGAGGCGGACGCCCGCGCCATCACCCGGCACGGGCTGACCACCGCACTGCCCGCCGCCCTGGAGCGCGGCGAGTTCTTCATCGAGTACCAGCCGCTCGTGCACCTCGGCGACGGCACGGTCCACGGCGCGGAGGCCCTGGTGCGCTGGTGCCATCCGCAGCACGGGGTGCTCGGGCCGGACCGATTCATTCCGCTCGCCGAGCACACCGGGCTGATCGTGCCGCTCGGGCGGTGGGTGCTGGAGGAGTCCGTACGGCAGGCCAACTTCTGGCAGGAGCGGCACAGCGACGGGGGGCCGCTGCGGATCAACGTCAATCTCTCGCCGACCCAGCTGCACCATCCGCGGCTGGTCGCCGAGACCGTGGACGTGCTGGAACGCTCGGGTCTCGAGCCGGGAGCGCTGTGCCTGGAGGTCACCGAGTCCGCGCTCATCGGAGCCGACGACGACCTGCTCAAGCCGCTGCGGCAACTGGCCGAGATGGGTGTCGACATAGCGCTCGACGACTTCGGTACGGGCTACTCGAACCTGGCCAATCTGCGTCGGCTGCCGGTGAGCGTGCTGAAGCTGGACCGTTCCTTCACCCAGGGCATGCAGCAGCATCCGGCCGACCCGGTCGACCTGAAGATCGTCGAGGGGATCGTCTCGCTGGCGCACAGCCTGGACCTGGCGGTCACGGTGGAGGGTGTCGAGACGGGAGCGCAGGCGGAGCAGCTGCGGAAGCTCGGCTGCGACACGGCCCAGGGGTGGTACTACGCGCGGCCCGGGGCACCTGACCGGATCCACTCCTTGCTGATGGCCGACGCGGTCTGAGAGCCTATCGGGTGACCTTCGATCGGAAAGCGGACGCGGTCTGGTGCATGCGATTCCAAGGCGCCGGAAGGCCCTCGGATGGGGTCTCCCCTGCTCGAACGAAGCTGAGAGCTTGGGGAAGGAGCTACTAGGGCATTCCGGCAACGCGGGAAGCGTGCGTGCCAGGGCGTGGCCGCCCGATCAGAGGTCACCCGACAGGCTCTGAGCGGGGAGGCCCGGCACCGGTTCCGTCCTCAGCTTCCGGACGGGCTCGATTTCCCGAGCCCGTCCGGCCGGCTGGCCAGCAGTACCCGTTGGAGCTCCCGCGCCGCCCGCGGAGGCGCCACGTCACTGCGGTGCGCCAGCGCGATCGTGCGCCGCAGCCCCGGCGGGGCCAGCCGTGTCGTCCGCAGGTCGTGCCCCGCCCGGACCGCCACCATGCTGGGCACCACCGCCACGCCCAGTCCCGCCCGTACGAAACCGAGCACCGCGTCCATCTCGCCGCCCTCCACCGTGAACGACGGCTCGAAGCCCTCCGCCCGGCACGCGGCCACGGTCAGCTCCCGCAGGTCGTAGCCGTGCCGGAACATCACCAGCGGCTCGCCCTGCAGATCCGCGATCCGCACGCTTGCGCCCTTCCCCGGTCGCGGAGCCTCCGCCGCCGACACCACCACCAGGTCCTCCTGGAGCAGTTCCACCGTGGTCAGCGCAGGCGACGCGGCCGGCAGCGGCAGGACCACCAGCGCGAGATCGAGCGCCCCCCGTGCCAGCTCCCGTACGAGGTCGTGCGAGCCGCCTTCCTCCAGCAGCAGCTGGATTCCCGGGTGCTGGTCGTGGAACGTGCGCAGTACGTCGGGCAGCAGCCCCGTGCACAGGCTCGGCGTCGCCCCGAGCCTGACCCGGCCCCGGCGCAGCTGGGCCAGCTCCTGCACCTCGTGTCGGGCGGTATCGGCATCCGCCAGGATCCGGCGGGCCAGCGGCAGCAGCGCCTCGCCCGCGTCGGTCAGGGTGATGTTGCCGCGGGCCCGGCTGAACAGCTCCGCCCCCAGCTCGTTCTCCAGCGCCCTGATCTGCTGGGAGAGCGAGGGCTGCGAGACGTGCACCTCCTCCGCGGCGCGGGTGAAGTGCCGGGTCTCGGCGACGGCCACGAAGTACATGAGCTGCTGAAATTGCATACACCCAGCCTAGCCCGCACCATAGTCAGAGGCTATGGATATGAGCCACGCCATGTCTTGGACCGATGAGCCCCTTCGGCCGTAGCGTCGTGCCCATGGCACTGGCAACACGGACGGACCGACGGCCGTCCATGACGCGTACGATCTGGGACTCGTCCGTCGGCAAGAAGACGGTCATGGCCGTGAGCGGCCTGATCATGCTCGGCTACCTGGTCGTCCACATGATCGGCAACCTGAAGATCTTCTTCGGGCCGGGGGAGTTCAACCACTACGCCCACTGGCTACGAGTCATGGGCGAGCCCTTCCTGCACTACGAGTGGGCCCTCTGGATCGTCCGTGTGGTGCTCGTCGTCGCCGTCGTGGCGCACGCCACCTCCGCGTACCAGCTGAGCCGCCGGGACATCAGGGCGCGCCCCAGCAAGTACGTCCACAAGAAGCCCCGCGCGAGCTATGCCACCCGCACCATGCGCTGGGGCGGGATCATCCTCGCCCTGTTCATCGTCTGGCACGTCCTCGACCTGACCACCGGCACCGTCCACTCCGGCGGCTTCCAGTCCGGGCACCCGTATCAGAACGTCGTCGACACCTTCTCCACCTGGTACGGCAACGTCATCTACATCGTCGCCATGCTCGCTCTCGGACTCCACGTCCAGCACGGGTTCTGGAGCGCCGCGCAGACCCTCGGCGCGGGCAGGGCGAGCCGCGACCGTGTTCTCAAGACCGTCGCCAACGTCCTCGCACTGGTGCTGACGGTGGGCTTCATCTCCGTACCCGTCGCCGTCATGACCGGAGTCGTGAGCTGACATGACCGATTACTCGCACTACGAGACCGGCGCACCCGTCGTCGACACCAAGGCCCCCGAGGGCCCCGTCGCCGAACGCTGGGACACCCGCCGCTTCGAGGCCAAGCTCGTCAACCCGGCCAACCGTCGCAAGCACACCGTCATCGTTGTCGGCACCGGCCTGGCCGGCGGATCGGCCGGGGCCACGCTGGCCGAACAGGGCTACCACGTCGTCCAGTTCTGCTTCCAGGACTCGCCCCGCCGCGCCCACTCCGTCGCCGCCCAGGGCGGCATCAACGCTGCGAAGAACTACCGCAACGACGGCGACTCGATCCACCGGCTCTTCTACGACACCGTCAAGGGCGGTGACTTCCGTGCCCGCGAGTCCAATGTCCACCGGCTCGCCCAGATCTCCGTCGAGATCATCGACCAGTGCGTCGCACAGGGCGTCCCGTTCGCCCGCGAGTACGGCGGCCTCCTCGACAACCGCTCCTTCGGCGGTGTCCAGGTCTCCCGCACGTTCTACGCCCGCGGCCAGACCGGGCAGCAGCTGCTCCTCGGTGCCTACCAGGCACTGTCCCGGCAGATCGCCGCGGGCAACGTCGAACTGCACGCCCGTACCGAGATGCTCGACCTGATCATCGTCGACGGCAAGGCCCGCGGCATCGTCGCGCGTGACCTCGTCACCGGGAAGATCGACACGTACTTCGCCGACGCGGTCGTCCTGGCCAGCGGCGGCTACGGCAACGTCTTCTACCTGTCGACGAATGCCATGAATTCCAACGCCACCGCCATCTGGCGCGCCCACCGGCGCGGAGCGTACTTCGCCAACCCGTGCTTCACTCAGATCCACCCCACCTGTATCCCGCGCACCGGCGACCACCAGTCCAAGCTGACGCTGATGAGCGAGTCGCTGCGCAACGACGGCCGGATCTGGGTCCCGAAGTCCAAGGGCGACAACCGACCGGCCAACGAGATCCCCGAGGACGAGCGCGACTACTACCTGGAGCGCATCTACCCGGCCTTCGGCAACCTCGTGCCGCGCGACATCGCCTCGCGCGCCGCGAAGAACGTCTGCGACGAGGGCCGCGGCGTCGGCCCCGGTGGACAGGGCGTCTACCTCGACTTCGCGGAGGCCATCCAGCGCATGGGCAGAGCGAAGGTCGAGGAGAAGTACGGCAACCTCTTCGACATGTACGCGCGGATCACCGCGGAGAATCCGTACGAGACCCCGATGCGCATCTACCCCGCCGTTCACTACACGATGGGCGGACTCTGGGTCGACTACGACCTCCAGACCACGATCCCCGGCCTGTTCGCGATCGGCGAGGCCAACTTCTCCGACCACGGGGCCAACCGGCTCGGCGCCTCGGCACTGATGCAGGGTCTCGCCGACGGCTACTTCGTCCTCCCGTCGACCATCAACGACTACCTGGCCCGCAACCCGCACCACGGCGAGGTCGACGCCTCGCACCCCGCCGCGGAAGAAGCCGTCGCGGAGACCGAGGACCGGCTGAACCTGCTGCTCGCCGTCGACGGCGACCGCACCCCCGACTCCTTCCACCGCGAAATCGGCGAACTCATGTGGGAGTACTGCGGGATGGCCCGCACCGAGGAGGGGCTGTGCAAGGCGCTCGACCGGATCCCGCAGATCCGCGAGGAGTTCTGGCGCCGCATCAAGGTCCCCGGCACCGGCGAGGAGTTCAACCAGTCGCTGGAGAAGGCCAACCGGATCGTCGACTACCTGGAGCTCGCCGAGCTCATGTGTCTCGACGCCCTGCACCGCGCCGAGTCCTGCGGAGGCCACTTCCGCGAGGAGTCGCAGACCCCGGACGGCGAAGCCGCCCGCCGGGACGAGGAGTTCTCGTACGCCGCCGCCTGGGAGTTCACGGCCACCGGCGGCGCCCCCGTCCTACACAAGGAAGACCTCGTCTTCGAGTACGTCCACCCCACTCAGCGGAGCTACGCATGAAGCTCACCCTGCGCGTCTGGCGCCAGAAGAACGCCGACGCCCCCGGCGCCATGTCCACCTACCAGGTGGACGGCATCTCGCAGGACATGTCGTTCCTGGAGATGCTCGACACCCTCAACGAGGAGCTCATTCTCGCCGGCGACGACCCCGTCGCCTTCGACCACGACTGCCGCGAAGGCATCTGCGGCGCGTGCAGCCTCGTCATCAACGGCGACGCGCACGGCCCGGAGCGCACCACCACCTGTCAGCTCCACATGCGGTCCTTCGAGGACGGCGACACGATCGACATCGAACCGTGGCGCGCCTCGGCGTTCCCGGTCGTCAAGGACCTGGTCGTGGACCGGTCCGCCTTCGACCGGATCATCCAGGCGGGCGGCTACATCTCCGCCCCGACCGGCACCGCACCCGACGCCCACGCCACCCCCGTGCCCAAGCCCGACGCCGACTTCGCGTTCGAGCACGCCGAGTGCATCGGCTGCGGCGCCTGCGTAGCGGCCTGCCCCAACGGCTCGGCGATGCTCTTCACCTCGGCAAAGATCAACCACCTCAACGTCCTGCCGCAGGGCGCCCCCGAGCGGGAGACGCGGGTGCTCGACATGGTCGAGCAGATGGACAGCGAGGGGTTCGGCGGCTGCACGCTGACCGGGGAGTGTGCCACGGCCTGCCCGAAGGGCATTCCGCTGCCGTCGATCTCGGCGATGAACAAGGAGTGGCTGCGGGCGACCCGGAAGGTCCGACGCTAACGACCTCACCCACGATTGGCAGTGGGAGAAGGAGCGGTGTCTGGGGCCTTCGAATCCAAGGCGGAGGAGGGAGCGATGGCGAATGGGGCCTCCCCTGCTCGAGCGGAGCCGAGAGCTTGGGGAACATCGCGACTGACGACAACGCGGGAGGCGGAGGTCCCAGGCGCTGCGACGCCGCTGCCCATCGTGGGTGAGGTCGTAAGGGGTGTCCCGTCGTGATTGACCGTCAGGCCGATCTGAGAGCAGCCGCCAGGTACGCTGCGGTCCGGCTGTCCGCCGCACCGGCCACCTCTACGGGCGTCCCCACCGCGACGATCCGGCCACCCCGGTCGCCGCCTCCGGGGCCGAGGTCGATCACCCAGTCGGCACCCGCGACCACGGCCATGTCGTGCTCCACGACCACCACCGTGCTGCCCGCATCGACCAGCCCGTGCAACTGCCGCATCAGCACCTCGACATCGGCCGGATGCAGCCCTGTCGTCGGTTCGTCGAGCAGATACAGGGTGTGGCCGCGACGGGTGCGCTGCAGCTCCGTGGCGAGCTTGATCCGCTGGGCCTCACCGCCGGACAGCTCCGTCGCCGGCTGACCCAGCCGCAGATAGCCGAGCCCCACATCGAGCAGTGTCCGCAGACTGCGCTCGGCGGCGGGTGTCCCGACGAAGAAGCCGGCCGCCGACTCCACCGTCAGATCCAGCACCTGCGCGATGTTCAGCCCGCACAGGGTGACCTCCAGCGTCTGCGGGTTGTACCGCGCACCATGGCAGTCCGGGCAGGGCGCGTACCGGGCAGGAGCCGGACCCCCGTCGAAGAGGAACCGCCGCGTCGCCGACTCCACGACGTCCGCGCCGCAGAGGTCATCTCGGTCACGTACCGGTTCACCTCCTCGAAGTCCAACAGCTGCGAGAACAGCTCCCGCAGCGCTATTGCGCCGGGGCTGTTCTCCAGCAGCGCGCTCTGCGCGCGGGTGTTGGCCACTACGCTGGCGCCCACCGGGTGGCGTTCGGTGTGGTAGGTGTCGAGCAGGCCTGCCGGTGCCCAGCCGTTGATCTGGGCGGCGAGTTTCCAGCCGAGGTTGAACGCGTCCTGGACGCCGAGGCTGAGGCCCTGGCCGCCGGTCGGCGGGTGGATGTGTGCCGCGTCGCCGGCCAGCAGCACCCGGCCGACCCGGTAACGCTCGGCCTGCCGGGTGGCGTCGCCGACCCGGGACAGCCAGCGCGGTGAGTGCACGCCGAAGTCGGTGCCGGCGAACACCCGCAGCTGCTTCTGGAACTCCTCGAGGGTCGGCGCAGTCGTACGGTCCTCGGCCACCCCGTCGGCGGGCAAGATCACGCGGTACACACCGTCCCCCATGGGGACGGTGCCGAACCGAACGTGGACCTTGCGGGCCTCGGCAGTGATGGCGGCCACCGTCGCCGGATCCTCCGTCATCTCCATGTCGCCCAGCAGCGTTTCGACCTTGGCGGGCTCGCCGAGGAAGCCGACGCCGAGCAGCTTGCGCACCGTGCTGCGGCCGCCGTCGCAGCCGACGAGGTAGCGCGAACGCAGCTGAGTGCCGTCGGCCAGCTCGACGCTCACCCCGTCATCGTCCTGGCTCAGCCCGACCAGTTCGCAGCCGCGCCGGATCTCGGCACCGAGCTCGGTGGCGCGCTCGGTCAGCAGCTGTTCGGTGACGGTCTGCGGAGTCGCGAGGCTGAACGGGTGCGCGGTTTCCAACAGGGCCGGCCGCAGCTGGACGAGACCGCCGAAGTCGCTGGTCCTGTACGGCTCGCTGACCGCGAGGAACCGGTCCAGCAGGCCGCGTTGGTCCAGCATCTCGACGCTGCGCACCTGTATCCCGCGCCCGCGGGACTGCCCGGCCGGCTCGGTCAGCTTCTCGAGCACGACTGTTCGCACCCCTGCCAGCCGCAGCTCACTGGCCAGCATCAGCCCGGTCGGTCCGCCGCCGACAACGATCACGTCGATCATCAAAATTTCCCATTTCCACAGGTCCTGGCTTCGAGTGGCGGTTCTGCGGCACGACCCGGGCCTTGCCGCAAGCCCCCCGGTGGGCTATAAGTTGATCATGGCAAGGAGCGGGCAACCTCCTTGCCTTTGCCTTTTGTTGTCCGCTGGGACGGACAACCTCCTCGCGAAGCGGCGATGCGCCGCGTACGGCGGTACGGCGTAGCCACCCGCTACGACTGTGAGGATGCACGACTGGCCCTGGTGCCTTGCGTTTGATCTGTCGGCCACCGCTTGGAGCGGTACTTGCTGCCGCCGGGCAGGGGCTGTGTCCCGATAGGGGCCTTCGCGACAGGCACCGTCACAGTCTTGACCACCCCCGGCCCGGCGACGGCCACCGGTTCCCGAGGCGATCAGGAGACAGGCGACCTTGCCCAGAATCACGCAGCCCGCTGCCACATGTCACGTCCCGGCGGACGCCGAGGATGTCCTGCTCGGCGTGGACACCCACAAGGACGTCCACGCCGCGGCCGTAATCACCGTGCTCGGCGCCGCCCTGGACGGCCGCAGCTTCCCCGCGACCGCCGATGGCTGTCGGCAACTCCTCGACTGGGCACGATCATTCGGCGTGCTACGGCGGGCCGGTGTTGAATTCACCGGCTCCTACGGAGCTGCCCTGACACGGCACCTGAACACCGAGGGCATCGAGGTGACCGAGGTCAACCAGCCGGACAAGGCCGCGCGACGCCGCCACGGCAAGACCGACGCCGTCGACGCCGAGGCCGCCGCTCGCGCCGTGCTGTCGGGACGCGCCACCGCCGCGGCGAAGACGAGTGACGGCCCAGTGGAGATGCTGCGGCTGTTCAAGCTGGCGAAGGGGTCGGCGATCAAGTCCAGAACTCAGGCCATCAACCAGCTCAAGAGCGTCCTGGTCTCGGCTGACGCCGCCCTGCGCGAGTCGCTGGCAGAGCTGAGTAACCCGCACCTGGTCGCGGTGCGCCGAGCTGGACGCACCGGAGGCGACCGGGCCGGCCGGGGCTGCCCGTCACGGCATCCTCTACCTGAACCGCAGCAACGTCCGCGACAACGTGGGCACCTTCTCCGGCGGTCTCGGCAACACCGGCGGCGCAATGATCGTCACGCAAACCACGATCATCGACAACCGTGCGAACGTCAACGGCGGCGGCATCGCCACCGACAGCGTGCTGCGACTCTCCCGAAGCCGGGTCAACAACAACACCGCCGGTGAGAAGGGCGGCGGCATCGCCAGCGACGGCATGGTCACGGTGGAGGACAGCAACATCAACGCCAATCAGGCTGGCCAAGGCGGTGGATTCGCCAACCTCGGGAGTGTCCTCATGTTGGGCCGATTGGGGTGTTCCGGCAATGCGGCGAGGTGCCGCAGCTGTCGTCGTGCGCCCGCCGGGGATGACGGGACAGCTCTAACGGCCTCCCCCGCGACAGGGAGTGGGCTCCCGACGCCCTGCGACTCTGCTTGCGGCGTTGTCATCAGTCACCGACGCTCCGCGTCGACTCCGTCCTCCGCCTTGCCATCGAAGCCGCATGACGCCGCTCGCTGATCCACTTCCTACCGCGGGGGAGGCCGTTAGGCTGGGCGCGTGACGCATGAAGCCCGGCCGTTGGCCGTATTCGACCTGGACGGCACGCTCGCGGACAGCGGGCACCGGCAGCACTTCCTTGAGGGGGTCCGGCGCGACTGGGGCAGCTTCTTTGCCGCGGCCGTGGATGATCCGCCGCTCAGCGAGGGCGTACGGCTGGTGCTGAGCAGCGCCGAGGAGTGCGAGGTCAGGTACCTCACCGGACGGCCGGAGCGCTGCCGTCGGGACACCGTGGCGTGGCTTGCCGAGCAGGGCCTGCCCGAGGGGCGCGTGTACATGCGTCGCAATGACGACCGTCGCCCGGCCCGCCACACCAAGCTGGAGATCCTCAAGCGGCTGGGCCGGGAGCGTCAGGTGCGGATGCTGGTCGATGACGACGAGCTGGTCTGCGACGCGGCCGAGCTGGCCGGTTTCACCGTGGTGCGAGCTCGCTGGGCAGTGGCCTCGCCCGCGTTGAAGGACGCTCAGGAGCGTGCGGGGCGTACCTGATCGCGGTGTACCGGGTCAGGTGATCTCGTCGAGCCGGAAGCCGACTTTCAGGCCGACCTGGTAGTGCTCGATCCGGCCGTCCACGATCTGCCCGCGCACCTGGGTGATCTCGAACCAGTCGAGATTGTGCAACGTTTCCGCCGCCCTTGCGACGCCCCGGCGGATGGCGTCGTCGACGCCCTCGTGGGAGGTTCCTACGATTTCGGTGACCCGATACGTGTTGTTGGACATCGTGTGTCCCCTTTCGTCCATACCACGGTGCCCCACTCCGCGCGGGTGCGCGAGAGGTCGACGTGGAGAACGTGGCGCGAACGGCCCTTGGCCAAATGATTGGGCCATACCAAAATCCAGCCACGCCCGTGCGAGCGCCGCCCGCAGTCCCCCACACCGGGTCCTGATTTCGTCGTGCCGTTTCGCAGAAGGTGACCCAGTGAAGAACCGCGTACTCATAGGAGCCGTCACGCTCGTTTCCACCGTCGCGCTGGGCGGCTGCGGCTACCTCTCGGGCTCGGGTGGCCCCGGCGACAGGACGGTGACGATCTGGCTGATGAAGGACAGTGTTTCCGCCGATTTCCTGGACCGTTTCAAGAAGTCGTACGAAGAGGAACTCCCTTCCATCCAACTGGAGTTCAAGATTCAGAGCTGGAGCGGAATCGGCCCCAAGGTCTCCGCGGCCCTGAAGGGCGACGACACCCCGGATGTCATCGAGGTCGGAAACACCCGCTGGCCGGCGCGAAATGGCAGGCGGACCTCGCCAGGACCATGAGCTACGTGCCGAACAAGGCGAGCCTCGCACATGCCATCGAGGGCCAGGAGGGCACCGCCGCGATGGCCGAGGGCGCCCGGCGCGGTCGCGCGACCCCCAACTCACCGCAGTGGGCGGCGGTCGAGGCCGAGAACCCGATCAAACCGTACATGTCGGCCGTTCTGCGGGGCGGTGACCCGCTGGCCGAGGCGAAGTCCGCTTCGGAACGGATCACCGCCGAGCTCGCGGGCAGCTGACCGGGCCGGGCCGCCGGACAGCCCACCGGGTCCGCCCGATCCGCCGCCCGACACCTCGGGATTCAGCCGTCGCACATCCAGGCTCTCCACAGCGGTCATGTCGAATCCAGCCGGTCACGGAAGAAGTAAGGGGCCGGGCCGTCGCAGCAGTGCGGCAGCCCGGCAGCCGCCCTTGCCGATCCGTCCCCGGAGACCGCCATGAACGCGCTGCCCACCCCTCCGCTCGTCGCCGGCCCTCTCACCTCCACCTCCTTCGCGCCGGAGCAGCCCGCCCCGGCACGGTCCGAAGCTCCCGCGCCGCCCTACCGCGTCTCCCTCGCCGTCACCCAGGACGAGGTGCGGGCCGCCCAGCGGCTGCGCCACCAGGTCTTCGCCGGTGAACTCGGCGCCCGGCTGGACGGGCCGGAACCCGGTCTGGACAGCGACGCCTTCGACGCGTACTGCGATCACCTGCTGGTACGGGAGCTCGCGACCGGCGACGTCATCGCCACCTACCGCCTCCTGCCGCCCGACCGGGCCCGTGTCGCCGGACGTCTCTACGCGGAGAGCGAATTCGATCTCGGCCGACTCGGACCGATCCGCGACGACATGATCGAGGTGGGCCGCTCCTGCGTCCACCCGGCCCACCGGGACGGCGCCGTCATCGCCCTCATCTGGGCGGGGCTCGCCCGCTACATGGAGCGCAGCGGGCACAACTGGCTGGCCGGCTGCTGCTCGATACCCCTGGCCGACGGCGGCGTGCTGGCCGCAAACTCCTGGGACACCGTACGGGCGAAGTACCTGGCCCCCGAGGAGTACTGGGTCACCCCGCACCGCCTCTGGCAGCCCAACGCCGCCACCCGCCCCGGCGGAGCCGCCGGGACCCCCGCGCGCACCGGACTCGCCGCCCTCCCGCCGCTGCTCCGTGGCTACCTCCGGCTCGGCGCCCGGGTCTGCGGGGCGCCCGCTCACGACCCCGACTTCAACGTCGCCGACCTCTACGTCCTGCTGGCGCTGCGCCGCACCGACCCGCGCTACCTGCGCCACTTCCTGTCTCTCGCCCCGCTGACATGAGCGCCTGGCTGCCCACCGCGCCCTGCACGCCGCACACCTGCGCCGGTCACGACGGCCCGGTGCGCGGCGCCCTCTCGGCCACGGCCCTGCTGCTCGCCGGGTGCACCCTCGTCCTCGTCGGCGCGGTGTGCGCCGCTCCCGTGTTGCTCCTCGGCGCGGGGCAGCGCGACCGGCTGATCCGGTGGTGGGCGTACGCGGTCGTGCGGGCGTTCGGAGTACGGATTCAGGTGACGGGCGACCCTGCGCCGACGGCCGGGGCGGATCGCGCCGGTGCTCCCGGTGCGCTGGTCGTCGCCAACCACATCTCATGGCTGGACATCCCGCTCGTCGCTGCCGTGTTCCCGGGCCGGATGCTCGCCAAGAGCGAGATCCGGCGCTGGCCGGTACTCGGCCCGCTCGCCACGCTCGGCGGCACGCTGTTCGTCGAGCGCGACCGGCTGCGGGCACTGCCCACGACCGTGCGCACCATCGCGGGGGCATTGCGCGGCGGGTCACGGGTGGTGGTCTTCCCCGAAGGCACCACCTGGTGCGGGCGGGGATCCGGTGGCCGGTTCCGGCCCGCTGTGTTCCAGGCGGCGATCGACGCGGACGCCGAGGTCCGTCCGGTACGCATCACCTACCGCACCGCGCGGACGGACGCGCCCGCGGCCGCTGCCGCCGCGTTCGTCGGTGACGATCCGCTCACCGCCTCGCTGTGGCGGGTGGTCACGGCGGCCGGGCTGACCGCCGAGATCCGCGTCCTGCCGCCGATCCCCGCGGGCACCCGTCCCGGCCGCCGTGCTCTTGCCCGTACCGCTCAGACCGCCGTGGCCAGCGACACCGCGAACCGGCCCGCGGAGTCCGTCCACCACTGAGTCAACGTGAGGCCGGCCGAGGCGAGTTCGCTCCGGATCCCCTCCTTGCGGAACTTCGCCGAGATCTCCGTACGCAGCTCCTCACCTGCCGTGAACGGCACCACCAGATCCAATTCCGGGATCTTCACCGTGAGGTCTCTGCGGGCCCGCAGACGCATCTCGATCCACTCCCGCTTCGGGTCCCACAGCGCCACATGGTCGAAGTCCGCCGGGTCGAAGTCGGCTCCCAACTCCCGGTCGACGACCGTCAGTACGTTCTTGTTGAACGCCGCAGTCACCCCGGCCGCGTCGTCGTACGCCGCGACGAGCGTCTCCTCGTCCTTCACCAGATCGGTGCCGAGCAGCAGCGAGTCACCGGGCGAGAGAAGCGACCGTACCGACTTCAGGAACACCGCCCGCTCGTCCGGCAGCAGATTGCCGATCGTGCCGCCCAGGAACGCGACGAGCCGCGGTCCCGGTGTGTCCGGCAGGGCGAGCCCATCGGTGAAGTCGGCGATCAGCGCATGGATCGACAGGTCCGGCCGTTCCGCGAGCAGGGTCTCGGCCGCGCCGCGCAGCGCGCTCTCGCTCACGTCGACCGGAACATAGCTGTGCAGCGCGGGCAGCGCGTCCAGCAGATGCCGGGTCTTCTCCGACGAGCCGGAACCCAGTTCGACCAGGGTCTGTGCCCCTGACGCCGCGGCGATCCCGGACGCGCGGGCGACCAGGATCTCCCGCTCGGCGCGGGTCGGGTAGTACTCGAGCAGCCGGGTGATCTCCTCGAACAGCTCACTGCCGCGCGCATCGTAGAACCACTTGGGCGGCAGGGTCTTCGGGTGCCGGGTCAGGCCGTGCAGCACATCGGCGCGCAGCGCCGCGTCCGTCGCGTCCGCCGGCAGGGTGCGGGTCAGCTGAATGGGACTCACTCGGTTGGCTCCTTGAGCGGGGTGAGCAGAACGTCGGTGCAGGTCGCGACGAGCAGGGTGCGGTCGGGGACCGTGCGCCAGTGCGGATCGTCGTCGTACGGCTCCGAGGCCACGACCGCGCTGCGGCCCGGCTCGGTGAGGTACCAGAGGGTGTCTCCCCAGGCCGTCGCCACGATGGTGGTGCCGTCAGTGAGCAGCAGGTTCAGCCGCGAACCGGGCGCCGCCTCCGCGATCTCGCCCACCGTGTCCGCGACGGCCTGCGGTATGTCGTCCCCCTGGGCGATCCGGTACTGCACGAGTGCCCAGACCAGGGCGGAGTCGCAGCGGGCGGTGAGGGTGAGGAGTTCGGCCGGGGGCAGCGTGGCGGCGAGCGGTGCCAGCGATCCGGGCCAGCCCTTCACCGCGCCGTTGTGGCTGAACAGCAGCCGACCCGAGGCGAACGGCGCGGCTGCCGCCTCGCCGTCCGCCCCCGGCTCGGTGGCGTCGCGTACGGCGGCCAGCAGTGCCGTGCTCCGCACCACCCTGGCCAGATCGGCGAAGGAAAGGTCGGCCCAGATGGGCCCCTGGCGCCGGTAGCAACCGGGCACCGGGTCGTCGTCCGCGTACCAGCCCACTCCGAAACCGTCCGCGTTGACGGTCCCGTACTTCTGCTGCCGGGGCTGCCAGGACTGCCGGACCAACGCGTGGGACGGCTGCGCCAGCACCGTGCCGAGCGCAACCGGTGGCCCGACATAAGCAATATGACGGCACATCAGAGATCCCTCGCGGTCCGGAATCCGGAGAAGATCTGGCGCCGCACCGGCAGATCCCAGTTGCGGAACGTGCCCCGGCAGGCCACCGCGTCCACGGCGAACGAACCACCGCGCAGGACCTTGTGGTCGGGCCCGAAGAACACCTCCGAGTACTCCCGGTACGGGAACGCCGCGAAGCCCGGATAGGGGAGGAAGCCGCTCGACGTCCACTCCCACACATCACCGATCAACTGACGTACGCCGAGCGGCGATTCACCCGCCGCGTATGCGCCTGCCTGCGCCGGACGCAAGTGGCGCTGGCCCAGATTGGCCCGGTCCGGGGTCGGGTCCTCGTCGCCCCACGGGTAGCGGCGCGAGCGGCCCGAGCCCGGGTCGTGGCGCGCCGCCTTCTCCCACTCGACTTCGGTGGGCAGTCTGCGCCCCGCCCAGCGGGCGTACGCGTCCGCCTCGTACCAGCTCACATGGACCACCGGCTCGTCGGCGGGCACCGGCTCGGTCACCCCGAACCGGCGGCGCAGCCACTGCCCTGCGTCCCGGTGCCAGAACAGTGGGGCGGTCAGCTCGTGCTCGCGGACCATGGCCCACCCTTCCGGCGCCCACCAGCGCCGTTCGGTGTAGCCGCCGTCCTCGATGAAACGCTCGTACGCGCCGCAGGTGACCGGCGTCGTGTCGATGAGGAAAGCGGGGACGTCGCGCACATGGGCGGGCCGCTCATTGTCGAGGGCCCAGGGTTCGGTGGACGTTCCCATGGTGAACGGGCCGCCGGTCACCAGGACTTCGGCGGGCAAGGAGGCCACGTCGGTGGGCCGCGGCGGTTCCGGTGCGGTGAGTACGGCCGGACCCGACCTCAGCTGATGAGTGATCAGCATCGTCTCGTCATGCTGCTGTTCATGCTGGGCGATCATCCCGAAGGCGAAACCCGCATCCACGAGCGGGCGGCCGCCGGTCAGGGCGGTGCTGTCGAGGATGTCCAGGGCCCGGCCCCGTACCTCCGCCGCGTAGGAGCGGGCCTCGGCGGGCGGCAGCAGCGGCAGGGACGGACGGCTGGCCCGCGGATGTTCGAAGGCGTCGTACAGCCCATCGATCTCGGGCCGCATCGCCTCCCGTCCGGCGACGCCCCGCAGCAGCCACAACTCCTCCTGATTGCCGATGTGCGCGAGATCCCACACCAACGGCGACATCAACGGTGAATGCTGGGCGGTCAGTTCATGGTCGTCGACGCTGTCGGTGAGGAGCGTGGTGCGTTCCCGGGCGGTGAGGAGCGCCGCAAGAGCGCGCCGGCGGAGCGCCTCGGTGTCCAGGCCGGTGGCCGAGGGGGTGGGGGAGTGGGTCATGAGCCTGCCTTCTTTCCCGGTTCCGGACGGAGCGCCGCCGCGGGCATCGCATGCAGCGCCGGCCTCGACAGCAGTCCGGACAGATCATCGGCCGGACATCGCCCCCGGGCGACATAACGGTCGTGGAAATTCGCCACCGCCTCCTGCACAGCCTCGCTCGCACCCATCCGGGGCAGCGCTTCGCGGGCCAGCTGGAAGCAGACGGCGGCCACCGCCCGCAGTTCGGGGTCGGCCAGGCCGTCACGGGCTGCGCCGGTCCAGAGCGGGTTGCGCGGTGCCGACTGCGGGCCCGCCGTCTCGGCCAGCGGTTTGACGGTGCGGTACACGGTCTCGGCGGCCTCCGGGTCGTCGAAGAGAGCGGTGGTGACGGCGAGCGGCACGAGCCATCCGTCGTCACCCGGCTGCGCGTCGATCATGCGCAGTTCGAGATGTCCGCGCGGGCGCACCGGAGGAAAGAGCGTGCTGATGTGGTAGTCGAGATCGGCGCGCACCGGCGGCCGCGGCGCGCCCGTACGGATCCAGTCGCGGAAGGTCAGATCCTCCGGGACGGCCCATGGCCCCTCGCCGCCCCGTATGCACATCACCGGGGTGTCGAGCACATGCCTGGCCCAGGCGTCGCGCGGGGCCAGATGGCCCGGCGGCGCCAGACTCCGTACCGGATCGAGAACCGCCCAGATCGACTGGCGGGTGGACCGCAGTCCCGTCGGCCGGCCCTGCCGGTACGGCGAGTTGGCGAACGCCGCCACCAGCACCGCACCCAGCAGATGCGACAGCTGCCAGCGCCGCCCGTAGCCGAGTGGCCCCGGCTCCTCCTCACCGGCGTCCAGACAGACCTGGACGGATGCGGTGGTGCACATCATGGCGCGGCCGGCCGTACCCGACCGGTCGAGTGAGACCTCCATGGCGTCGTAGCGGGGCTCGTGCAGCAGACGGTGCGGCGGATGCCAGGGGTCGACGCCGACACCGACCGGTGCGAGGGCCTCCGCGTCGAGGGCGGCACGTACGGCGGCCAGATCGGTGGTCATGGCATCGATGCAGGCCATCAAGGAGTCGGCGGGGCGCGAGCTGAGCTCCAGCTGGCCGCCGGGTTCGAAGGTGAGCGCCGCACTCAGGGGCAGCGCGCGTACAGCGGCGACAGCCGCGTGGAGACGGTCGTGGGGGACCGGGGTCCGGGGGTGGTCACGGTCGTGGATGAGCCATTCGAGCTCGACACCGACCGTGTGGGGCGGGCCCGTCTTGAAGCAGATACATCGCAGTAAATCCTCTGCCTCCCCCTCGCCGATGGGGAGGTCGTACTCGGCCGGACCGTGGCCGACAGGTGCGTCCGGTGACATTCCGGGGCCTCCTTCTTCGGTGCGTCCGTACCACCCAAACCCTTGCCGGGAGATCGCACAAGGGGGCCCTTGTGCGACAGGAATTCGGTTGCATCCGGGCCTCGGAAGCACCGACCATGCCCGTATGCACCACACGGGGGAGTATTGATGAGCGCACGGCTTCGCGCCATCGCAAGAGAGACCGAGACCATCGTCGAGCAGGGGTTCTACCGTACGCCCGCGGGGCGTGAGGTGAGTATCGAGCGTGCTCTGGCCGCCGCGCTCTCCGGGACCCGGCTGTACGGGCCCGAGCCGGTGCCCGTCGCCGTTCTGGACTCCGGCCGCACCACGATTGTCGAGGTCACCGGCGAGAGCAGCCTGCAGGCGGCGCGCCGGATGACGGGCGAAGGGCCCGGCAAGGTCGCCGTGCTGAACTTCGCCTCCGCCCGTAACCCCGGCGGCGGCTATCTCAACGGCGCGCAGGCCCAGGAGGAGGCGCTCTGCCGCAGCTCGACGCTCTACGCCACCCTGCTGCGCGCCCCCGACCACTACGCCCACCACCGTGCCGAACGCAGCGCCTTCTACACCGACCGGGTCATCCACTCACCCGGTGTACCGGTGTTCCGCGACGACCGGGGGCGCCTGCTGGACATCCCGTACACCGTGGGCTTCCTCACCTCGCCCGCACCCAACGCCGGAGTGATCCGCAGCCGGACCCCCGAGGACGCCCCTCGTATCCCCGCCGCGCTCGCGTCCCGCGCCGAACGGGTGCTGGAGGTCGCTGCGGTGCGCGGATACCGCAGGCTGGTGCTCGGTGCCTGGGGCTGCGGCGTGTTCCGCAACGATCCGGCGCAGGTGGCAGGTACCTTCCGCGCGCTGCTCACCGACGGGGGCCGGTTCGCCGGGCATTTCGAGCAGATCGTCTACGGCATCCTCGACCGCGGTCCCGAATCGGCCACTCGTACCGCATTCGTTTGCGCGTTCGAAAAAGAGCTGCGGCCGTCGGGACCGGACACTCCCTGACCCTGCCGTTGAGCCAGAGGGGTGGACACCGACCGACACGGTGACGTTGAGCCAGAGGGGTCAACGTCAGCCGCAAGGGCCGCTTCCCGACCCCGCCGGTCAGTTCCAGCCGTAACGCTCCCGCAGCCGGCCGGCGACCAGATCGAACCGGTCCCGGTCCAGCGCGCACGCCTCGCGCCGCATCCCGTCCTCATGCACCCGCAGCACCCGGTCCAGATCGACCCAGGACGGCCGGCCGGAGCTGTCCCACGGCCCGGCGCCGAGGGCCACCCACTCGCGGTCCCGGTCGTGCTGCTTGCTGGAGAGCTGCACGACGAGCAGCGTGCCCGCCGCCTCCCGGGCCACCACCAGTACCGGGCGGTCCTTGCCGCGCCCGTCGTCCTCCTCGAAGGGCACCCAGGTCCAGACGATTTCGCCGGGGTCGGGATCGCCGTCGCGGTCGGGGGCGTACGAGGTGCGGAGCGGGCCCACGTCGTGCGGGTTCGCCTCGGCGGTCGCGGCGGGGCCTGAGCGCCCGGGGAAGTCGGCCGAGCCGTCGGCGGCGCGGGTGGAGTCCGAGAGGTACGTGCTGTCTGAACGGTGAGGGATGGTCATCGGAACACCGTAGGGGCTGTCCGGCCCATTCCGTGGACCGGGCCCGCCGAACGGGCAGCAGTCTCGGACCACGGTCATCGGACACGTGCCCCGCGGACGTGCGAGGTGCACCCCTCGTCACGCTCGCACGCCCGCGCTTGGCGTTTCTGGCGCACGGCAAGGTGTGCGGCCGCCGGACCGGTTGTGGCGCCGTTCCCCAGGCCGCGCCTGCCGGAGCGTCAGCGCCCTCATACTCACCGGTCTCGACGTCAACCGAAGGTTCAGGGTCGGACCCCGTCGCCGCGTTCGCACAGCTGCCCCGCCGGGACAGGAGGGCGCCTGCCGGAGCGTCCTCCGCCGCGCCGGCCACCTGCGGCGCCAGGGCCGTCGGCACCCGTCTGCCGGTGCTGCGTCGGCACGGGGTGGTCGACAGGGAGCTGTGGGCGCCGCATGTCGAGGACTTGGAGCAGTGGCCGGTCCTCGCCCGTGGCTGACGGACGAGGACCGGCCACACCTACCGGGAGCGGTCAGGAGGGTGTGCTCCCCTCCTGATCACCCGTCACCGGAATGCGCTCCTTGCGCGGCGACGGCGGCACGGCGGGCGTGACACCGTTGACCGGCGCCGAGGATCCTGCCGTCCCGCCCTTCTCGCTCATCGTGGACAGCAGCTGCCGGGCCAGACCCAGCCCCGTGCCACCCATCGTCAGAGCCTTCGCGAACATCTCCGACATCCCGTCGGCGCCGTTCAGGAGCACCATGTGGTCCACACTGCTGAAGGCACCCGCGCCCGCCTCGACGATCTCCGGCCACTTCTCCGCCAACTGCTGGGCGACAACGGCTTCCTGATTCTCCGCGAGGGCGGCAGCACGCGCCTTGATCGCTTCGGCCTCGGCCAGCCCCTTGGCCCGGGTCGACTCGGCCAGCGCCAGCCCCTTGGCCTGCGCCGCCGCTGCCTCCGCCTCACCGGTCGCCCGGGTCGCCGACGCGGCGGCGGCGCCGCGCGCCTTCGTGGCCTCGGCCTCCGCAATCGCCGCCGTCTTGACCCGGTTGGCCTCGGCGATCGCGGCGAGCTCCGTCTCCTTCGCATGCGCCTCGGCGGCCGAGATCCGGGCGTCGCGCTCGCCCTCCGCCAGCGTCCGCTTCTCGTACGCCTGGGCATCCGCGGGCTTCCGTACGTCCGCCTGCAGCTGCTGCTCGCGCCGCTGGGCCTCCAGTTCAGCGACCCGGGTCTCCTGGACCACGACCTCCTGCCTGGCCGCCGCGTCGGCGAGGGGTCCCGCCTGCCGCGACTTGGCCGCGGCCTTGTCCCGCTCGGCCTGATACCCGGCCTGCAGGATCTCGCTGTCGCGGGTCGCCTCCGACATCCGGGCGGCGGCCTGCTGCTCCGCCTCGGTGGCCCGCCGGTTGGCCTCGGCCTGCGCGATCCGGGCGTCCCGCTGCACCGCCGCGGCATGCGGCATGGCGAGATTCTTGATGTACCCGGTCGGGTCCTCGATCTCGTGGATCTGCAGCGAGTCGACGATCAGCCCGAGCTTCTCCATCTCGGTGCCGCACGCCGCCCGGGTCTGACCGGTGAGCTTCTCCCGGTCCCGGATCATGTCCTCCACGGTCAACCCGCCGACGATGGACCGGAGATGACCGGCAAACACGTTGTGCACCCGCTCCGACATCATCTTCTGCTGGTCGAGGAATCGACGGGCCGCATTGGCGATCGATACGAAGTCGTCGCCCACCTTGAAGATGACAACGCCGCGCACCCGCAGAGGAATCCCCTGATGCGTGACGCAATCGACGGACAGTTCCGTTTCGTTGAGATCCAGCGACATCTTCCGTACCGCCTGCACGCCGGGCACGACGAGCGTGCCGTGCCCGGTGACGATACGGAATCCCATGCCCTGTCCGAGGCCCTCGGTCTTGTGCTTGGAACCGGAGATGACGAGTGCCTCATTCGGCTCGGCCACCCGCCACATGAGCTTGAACAGGCCGATCAACACAATGATGGCAGCGAGTACGAGACCCGCCGTGACGCCGATGACCATCGGCATGCGCCCCCTTATCGCAGTACCCCGTCGGCACTGCTGAACAGAGGGATTCTTCTCCTGTGCGCGACGGCGGAGAAGAGGTGCGCGCAACCTTGCCGCAATCTTGACTGCCGCACCCGGGACGCCGGTCCTTCACACACCTCAACTGTCGTAAGCAGGAGCCACATAGACCGTGCGCGGCGGCAGATACTCGATCACCGTCACCACCGTCCCCGGCTCGATACGGACCCCCGGCGGGGCGGGATGGGCGAGGAAGTGCTCGGCGCCCCCACGGATCTGAACGATCACCTCACCGACCAGCCCCGGCCCCACCGTCCCGGTCACCCTGCCGAGCAGCCCCACCATCGACGAGTCATCCATGCCCCGGAGCGTACCCACCTCCAAGCGGTCTGGAAGACTGCCCGACGCCATGAGCCAGTTACCCAAGCAGCCCGCCGAAGGCCCCGTCCCGACCAGCGCCGACGTGGCGCGGCTCGCCGGGGTCTCGCGGGCCACCGTGTCGTACGTACTCAACAACAACCCGACCGTCCGGATCAGCGAGCCCACCCGCCGCCGGGTCAGGGAGGCGGCCTCCGAACTCGGCTATGTGCCGCACGCGGCGGCCCGGAGCCTGCGCGCCGGACACACCCGGACGGTGCTGATGCCCACCGGGAACCACCCGGCCGGTCCGCTCCACCACCGCTTCCTCCATGAACTCGAATCCGGGCTGCGGCGCCTCGACTACACCGTGGTCCAGCACGGGAGCCTCGGACTGGACGCCGACGACGCCGCCCGGGCCTGGGCGGAACTCCGCCCCGTCGCCGTGATCGCACCCGGCGGGGTCGCGCTCACTCCGCAGGGCATAGCCGTACTGCGACGTTCCGGCGCCAAGGCGGTGATCACCCTCGGCCCGCAACCGGTGGACGGCGCCCACGCCCTGGTCATGGACCAGCGGGAGGTCGGCAGTTGCGCGACCGGACATCTGCTGGAACGCGGACGACGCCGGATCGGCGTCGTCATGCCCGAGGAACCGGGCCTCGCCCTGTTCGCCGAACCGAGGCTGTCCGGAGCCCGGCGGGTGGCGGCCGATGGCGGAGCCCTCATCGAACCGTTGCCCCTGCGGTACGACGAGGAGTCGGCCGGCGCGCTCGCCGCCCGGTGGCGCACGCTCGGACTCGACGCCGTGTTCGCGTACAACGACGCCTATGCGATGCTCCTGATGCGGGCCCTCCAGGACGCGGGCATCGAGATACCGGGCGAGACGGCCGTGGTGGGCGCCGACGACCTGCTGCTCAGCAGGCTGCTGAGACCCCGGCTGAGCAGTGTGCGGATGGAACTGGCCACATCGCAGCCGCTGGCGGACCTCGTCGACCGGCTGGTGCGGCATCCGGGAGGCGTGCCGGAGCGCCATGACCTGCTGAGGGCGCGGGCGATCCGCCGCGAGTCCAGCTGAGGTGGGTTCAGCGCGGCAACGTGCGCGTCGCGCGTCGCTTGCTTAGCGTCATGACCATGAACCATCCGCAGAGTTACGAGATCCTGCTGGTCCCCGAGTTCACCGAAGGCCCCGCTGAGGCCCCGAAGGCCAAGGGCGCCTCCGAAGCCTCCGGAACCCCCGAGTCCGCCGATGCCGGCGGTGTCCGGTCCGCCGGCGCCCCTATCCGCTCTGCCGTCGTGGAGGCCACCGGCGAGACGGGGGCGTCGGGCTACCCTCGGTACGCCGGGGAGGGCATGGTGGCGGACATCGACCCGGCGACCCACACCGTGGAAGCCCTGCTCGTCGACGGTGCCGAACTGGACTACGGGCTCTCGGTCAGGATCTCGGAGCGGACCGCCGACAGCTGACCGTCCGTTCTGACAACTGCCTTTCAGAAGGCTGGAGTTGGGAAACCCGCTCGTGCGTGACGTCCGCACCGTTCCGCGCGCGCAAAAGGGAGCAGCAGTTCGATCAATTCCCTTTTCGATCGGTGCGGCGTGACTACGATGTTGCACGTTCAACCGGGCGAGATCACGTTCGATGGCCGAACGCAGCTCGCACGGCTGCACCGGATCGCGTAGTCCCGCGAGGCCGCGGCCGCACACCCCGCGCGCCCCACCGCATGGGACCACCCCTCGAACCGATCGACTGGAGAGTCTTCATGTCCCTGCTCGACCCCAAAGCCTGGCAGTCCCGCACGCTCGCGGGAGGTGAGTCGGATGTTGTCGAGCCCGCCACCGGCGAGGTCCTCGGACACGTCACCCTCGCCGCGCCCGAGGACATCGCGGCAGCCGCCGAGGCCGCGGTCGCTGCCCAGTCCGCCTGGGCCCGCACCCCGCACTTCGTGCGCGCGGCCGTCCTGCGCCGGGCCGGTGACCTGTTCACCGCCCACGCAGACGAGCTGCGCGAATGGCTCGTACGGGAGTCCGGATCGATCCCCGGCAAGGCCGACTTCGAGCTCCACGTCGCCGCCCAGGAGTGCTACGAAGCCGCCGCGCTCGCCTCCCGGCCGGCCGGTCAGGTTTTGCCCAGCGAGGACCAGCGGCTCTCCTACACCCGCAGGGTCCCGGTCGGGGTCGTCGGCGTCATCGCCCCGTTCAACGCGCCGTTGATCCTCTCCATCCGGTCCGTTGCACCCGCACTGGCCCTCGGCAACGCGGTGCTCCTCAAGCCCGACCCGCGCACCGCGGTCTGCGGCGGGCTCTCACTCGCCGCGGTCTTCGCCGAGGCCGGACTCGGCGAGAACCTGCTGCATGTCCTGCCCGGCGGCGCCGAGGCCGGACAGGCGCTCGTCGCCGAACCTCGCGTCCCGGTCATCTCCTTCACCGGCTCCACCACGGCGGGCCGCGCCGTCGGCGAGGCTGCCGGGCGGCTCCTCAAGCGTGTGCACCTCGAGCTCGGCGGCAACTCCGCCCTCGTCGTCCTGGAGGACGCCGACCTGAAGGGCGCTGTGGCCCAGGCGACCTGGGGCTCCTTCTTCCATCAGGGCCAGATCTGCATGACCACCGGCCGCCACCTCGTCCACGCCTCGCTGCACGACGAGTACGTCGAGCGGCTCGCCGCGAAGGCGGACGCGCTGGTTGTCGGCGACCCGCACCGTGAGCAGGTCCACCTCGGCCCGGTCATCGACCGCGGCCAGCTCGGCAAGATCCACCGGCTGGTCGAGTCGAGCACCGCACGGGGCGCGAAGCTCGCGGCGGGCGGCACCCACCGCGACCTGTTCTACCGGCCCACCGTCCTCACCCACGTCGACGACCAGACACCCGCCTACACGGAGGAGGTCTTCGGTCCGGTCGCCCCCGTGCGGTCCTTCGACACCCTGGACGAGGCCGCGGCGCTGGCCGCCGACAGCCCGTACGGACTCTCGCTGGGCATCGTCACCCGCGACACCGCCCTCGGCCTGGAACTCGCCGACCGGATCCCGACCGGCATCGCCCACATCAACGACCAGACGGTGAACGACGAGGCGGTCGCACCCTTCGGCGGCATCGCCGCGTCAGGCACCGGGGCGCGCTTCGGGGGCGAGGCCAACCTGGAGGCCTTCACCGACCTGCGCTGGACGACAGTCCGCCGCGAACCGGCCGGCCATCCCTTCTAGTCCGGCGGATCAGTCCGGCGGATCGGGGTCGGACACCCCCAGGGATGTCCGGAACGCCGAAGGGCCCGGCCGAACCGGCCGGGCCCTTCGGCGTCGCCCGCTCGCGCCGGCTACTTCTTTTCCTTCTGCTGGTCCTCGATGGACTTGCGGACCTCGTCCATGTCCAGCTTGCGGGCCTGCCCGATGACATCCTCGAGAGCCGTCTCCGGCAGGGCCCCCGGCTGGGAGAACACCGCCACATTGTCCCGGACGATCATCAGGGTCGGAATGGACCGGATCTCGAAGGCCGCCGCCAACTCCTGCTGCGCCTCTGTGTCGACCTTGGCGAAGACCAGGTCGGCGTGGCGCTCGGACGCCGCGTCGTACACCGGCGCGAACTGCCGACACGGGCCGCACCAGGAAGCCCAGAAGTCGATCAGGACGAACTCGTTCTCGCTGACGACCTGATCGAAGTTTTCCTTGGTGAGCTCTACGGTGCTCATGCTCTCGTTACCTCTTCCTGTGCCCGTTCGGACGTGTCCGGCACAACCGCGCCCGGTTCCGCGCTATTCCGCCTGCCCATGTGGCCACGGCTCACACGCACGGCCAGACTGTCCCCCATGACAGATGCTGTGGAGAACGCCGTGTACGACGTCGTGGTGATCGGTGCGGGACCTGTGGGTGAGAACGTGGCGGATCGGACCCGGGCTGCCGGACTGTCCACGGCGGTCGTCGAGACGGAGCTCGTCGGCGGCGAGTGCTCGTACTGGGCGTGCATGCCCAGCAAGGCGCTGCTGCGCCCGGTCGTGGCCCGCGCCGACGCGCGGAAGGTCCCCGGACTCAGCGCGGCGGTCCAGGGACCCCTGGACACGGCGGCCGTCCTCGCCCACCGTGACGAGTACGCCTCGCACTGGAAGGACGACGGACAGGTCGCCTGGCTGAAGGGGATCGGCGCGGACTTCTACCGGGGTCAGGGACGTCTGACCGGCACGAAGGAGGTCTCCGTCACAGGCCCTGACGGCTCCGAACACCGGCTGACCGCCCGGCATGCCGTCGCCGTCTGCACCGGCAGCCGCGCCGTCGTTCCCGACCTTCCCGGAGTCGCCGACGCCCGCCCCTGGACCAGCCGCGAGGCGACGAGCGCCAAAGAGGTGCCGGGCCGACTGGTGATCGTCGGCGGGGGAGTCGTCGGCGTGGAGATGGCCACCGTCTGGCAGGCTCTCGGCGCGCAGGTGACGATGCTGATCCGCGGCAAGGGGCTGCTGCCGAAGATGGAGCCGTTCGCGGGCGAGCTGGTCGCCGAGGCCCTCACCGAGGCCGGAGCCGACGTCCGTACGGGCGTCTCCGCCACCTCCGTGCGGCGT
This sequence comes from Streptomyces sp. NPDC005151, assembly GCF_053599875.1. Classification (NCBI taxonomy): domain Bacteria; kingdom Bacillati; phylum Actinomycetota; class Actinomycetes; order Kitasatosporales; family Streptomycetaceae; genus Streptomyces; species Streptomyces sp. NPDC005151. The sequence goes on from NZ_JBSFYR010000079.1 coordinate 30,869, forward strand.
GCCGGCCCCGACGGACCGGTCACCGTGGAACTGGACAACGGCGAGCGCATCGAGACCGACGAGATCCTCTTCGCCACCGGCCGTGCCCCGCGCACCGACGACCTGGGCCTGGAGACGGTGGATCTGAAGCCCGGATCCTGGCTCGAGGTCGACGACAGCTGCCGCGTCGAGGGCAGCCACTGGCTGTACGCAGTCGGCGACGTCAATCACCGGGCACTCCTCACCCACCAGGGCAAGTACCAGGCCCGCATCGCGGGTGCCGCGATCGCCGCCCGCGCGCAGGGCGGCGTGCCGCCGGCGACCGGCCGCTGGGGCGCACACGCCGCCACCGCCGACCACGCGGCCGTCCCCCAGGTCGTCTTCACCGACCCGGAGGCCGCATCCGTCGGGCTCACCCTCGCCGCGGCCGAGCGCGCCGGGCACCGGGTCCGCGCCGTCGACCACGACCTCGCCGCCGTCGCCGGCTCCGGACTGTACGCGGACGGCTACCGGGGCCGCGCCCGCATGATCGTCGACCTCGACCGCGAGATCGTACTCGGCGTCACCTTCGTCGGCCCCGGCATCGGCGAGCTGCTGCACTCGGCGACGGTAGCCGTTGCGGGTGAGGTCCCCATCGACCGGCTCTGGCACGCGGTCCCCGCCTATCCGACGATCAGCGAGGTGTGGCTGCGCCTGCTGGAGGCGTACCGCGGCTGAGTACGGCTCCTGAGCCGATGCGTCGGCGTGTCCCGCCGTCCCTCCGAGGGACGGCGGGACACGCCGACGGGGTCCGTCGTCCCGCGCAGGCGCACGCTGCAACTACGTCCCCGAAGTGCCGGTGAGCTCACGGGGCGAAGCGTTTTTCCGGTTCTCACCAGTAGTGGCGCCGCCCACCGATCCCGTGGCCGACAGCACCGAGAATCCAGAGGACCGCACCGATCAGCACGAGGGCGACGCCGATGGTCCACAAGATGGAAATCCCGGCCGCCATGCCGATCACGAGCACAATGACTCCGAGGACGATCATTGCGTCCCCCAATCTTTCAGGGCCACCTTCGAGTATGCGCCGGACGGTGTGTCGCCGCGTGGCAGACGACTGCTGACGCTCGTACTGCCGTCCAGGGCCGCCGGGCGGTGGCGGGCCGGGGGCCCGGACAGCCCGACCGACCTCGTGAGACAGCCGGGGTTTCAGGCCGACGACACGTCCGGTGGACCCCCTCGACCAGGCGCGATCCGGTCCGGCGAACCGCTACGCGACCCGCCTCTCCGGCACCTGCTGTTCCTCTTCCTCGTCGGGCAGCTTCACGTCGCTCACCAAGATGTTGACCTCCACGACCTCCAGACCGGTCATCCGCTCGATGGCGGTGATCACCTCGGTCCGGACGTCGCCCGTGAGCTCGACGATCGAGTATCCGTATTCGACGATGATCGACAGGTCGACCGCCGTCTGGACCTCGCCGACCTCGACCTTGACACCGCTGGTGACGGACTGACTTCCCGCTCCGGGCACCCGCTCCCGCACGGCCCCCATACCGCGGGCGAATCCCCCTCCCATGCCCTGGACTCCGGGCACGCCCCGGGCCGCCAGCCCGGCGATCTTCGCCACCACGCCGTCGGCGATCGTGGTTCGGCCCCGCGACCCAGGTTCCGTTCGGCGGTTTCCGCCGTGCGGTCCTGCTCCGTGCGTGGCCTCGGATTGCGGGCGGGTGGTCTCGGGCCGGTTCACCTGCGTTTGATCGGTCATGGTCGGTCGCCCTTCCGAAGAGAAGGTGGATTCGAACGCCTTGGCCAGTTTACGTACCATTTGTCAGCATTGCTCGAGCGGCAGGGGTTGGTAACTGCTTGCCGGTGAGTGGCGCACGAGGACGGTTTAACTCGATCGTGTGATGGTGGGCTCGTGGGCTTGTGATGGTCTGGGCTGATCGGGGTAATTTGATCAGCGCGATCTGGGACGCCGGGTGCGGTGCCGGCGTGCGGGGCCCCTGCTCCACCAGCGAGATGGTTCAGGGCCTCCCCGTCGCCTCTGGCCGCGTCCATCTGGCCAGGTCGTGAGGGACTCTGCCCTTCCGGCTCGGACCACGGACAGGATCCGTGTCGCCGCCCGGTTGCGAAAGCGGACGACCAGTGCGCCCAAGACCGTTCGGGGCGTGCCAGTGCGCAGGACTCACTCCTGCTCACTGCTCAGGAACGGTATGTGGGCGGACCCACGGGCGGGCCCGCCGCGGAGGGGATGGGTGGGTGGGTAGGCTGCCCCTTCTCGTCCTCCCCGGTCCCGGTGTCGAGTAACTGGCGGCGTTGTGGGGGGTCCGGCCTCGGGCGCTCGCCTCAAGGTGCCGGCAGGGAGGGGAGGTACAGTCCGCCACCGGCAGGGCGGGCCGGTCCGGCGGCGGAGGCCGACGCCGGGTTACGGGGCGTCGGTTCCGGTGCTCAGGGACCGCCCGCAGCGCAGGTTCCACCGGCCGGACCGGCCGCTGAGCTCTGTCAGTGTCAGCGGGGCGACGTCCAACCGCCAGAACGCCTGCGGCGGAAGGCCCAGCGCATGCACGATCGCGGCGCGCACCACCGCGGGTTCGACCACGGCGATCACGCGGCCGTCCCCGGCGCCGTCCCGATGCAACGAGTCCAGCCAGCCGCCTACCCGCGCACACAGGTCCAGCAGCGACTCACCGCCGTGCGGTGCCGCCGAAGGGCCGGACAGCCAGACCGACACCGCCTCCGGCTCGGCCTCGCTCACCTCCGCCAGCCGCTGCCCGCTCCAGCGCCCCAAGTCCCAGCCGTGGAGGGCCGGTTCGGTCTCGGACCGCAGCCCCAACGCCTCGGCGGTCCCGGCGCACCGCTCGTCCGCTCCGCACACCCGGCGATCGGCGGCAGGCACCGCGGCAGCGGCCGCACGCGCCCGCCGGACACCGGACGCGTCGAGCGGGGCGTCGCCGTCGAAACGGGCTTCACGCAGCGCCGCATTGAGCGCCGGTGAGATCAACATCACTTGTACCGTCAACACCGGTGTCAACTCCCCGAACTGTGGCCTTTCGGGTAAGGACACCATGGCATCCGGGTCTCCCGGCCCCGCAGATGGCGCCATGGCGGCGCGTGCCCGCAGGCGGTATGGTCGCGACGAACATGACGACGGTGTGACGGAAGTCCGGTGAGAATCCGGCACGGTCGCGCCACTGTGAACCCGTACCCCTACGGGAAGTCAGACCCGGCACCGTCGTCTCAGGCACCACGATCGGGACGCGTGTTCCCCCAGGAGGTTCTGCCATGGCACAGACTGCTGCCCCCGCAACCGTCGCCACACCCGCCATCACCCCCATCTCGCTGAAGGCCATTGCCCCGTGGGCGGTCTTCTTCGGCATCCTCATGCTCGTCCTGCTGTACTTCGTCGGCGCCGAGCAGGGTGCCACCGCTGTCATCTCCGGCGAAGGTGTCCACGAGTGGGTTCACGACGGTCGCCACCTGCTCGGTTTCCCCTGCCACTGACACGCTGCGCACCTCAGGGGAACCGCTCATGAACTCCATATCTGTCAGAGCGCTGCTCGTCCGTGGCATGCTGGCCGGACTTGCCGCGGGCGCGCTCGCTCTTGCCGTCGCCTACTTCCTCGGTGAATCCCGGGTGGACGCGGCGATCGCGCTCGAAGAGGCTCACAGCCACGAGCACGGCGGCGGCGAGGAACTCGTCAGCCGCACCATGCAGTCCACGGCGGGTCTCGCCACCGGTGTCCTGGTCTTCGGTGTGGCGATCGGCGGCGTCGCTGCGCTGGTCTTCTGCTACGCCCTAGGCCGCATCGGCAGGTTCGGCCCGAGGGCCACGGCCGCATTGATCGCGTTCGGCGCCCTGCTGACCGTGTATGTCGTGCCGTTCCTCAAATACCCGGCCAATCCGCCGGCTGTCGGAAACCCCGACACGATCGGCCAACGCACCACCCTGTTCTTCCTGATGGTCGCCCTCAGCGTGCTGTTGGCCATCGCTGCCGTCATTTTCGGCAAGCGGCTGGCTCCCCGCCTGGGCAACTGGAACGCGTCCGTTGCCGCGTCCGCCGCCTATGTGCTCGTCATCGGGCTGGCCTACGCCTTCCTGCCCTCGTTCAATGAGGTCGGCAAGGACTTCCCGGCCAGTCTGCTGTGGGAGTTCCGCCTCTCCACCCTCGCCGTTCAGGCCACGCTGTGGACCACTTTCGGTCTGGTCTTCGGCTATCTGACCGAGCGGCTGCTGGTGCCGAAGACCGGCACGGTGACGGCCGGGGGCGGCACCACGTCCCACGCGGCCGCCGCTGCGAACTGAGGCGCCGGCCGACTCGTCGGCCGGATGACGGCAGAACCCGCCGGGATGCCCCGGCGGGTTCTGCCGTCTATGCGGCGTCCGTCGCGTCGGTCGCTTCAGCCACGTACGTCGCATCCGTTGTGTCCGACGCCTCCGACGCCTCCGACGTGTCCGACCAGTCGATCAGGAAGTGCTTCACCCGGTCGTCCGCCCTGACGAAGCGCATGCCTGCCGCCACCATGACGTGCTGGGACGCGATGTTGTCGAGGTCGGCATCGCCGTTCACGGCGGCGATGCCCTCGTCGCGGGCGAACTCCAGCAGCGCCCGCAGCGCCTCGGAGGCGTACCCCTTGCCGCGCGCCGCAGGGGTCAGGCCGTAGCCGATCGTCACCTGCCCCTCCGCGTTCGGAGCACCGTGAAAGCCCACTCCGCCTATGGCGTGTCCGTCCTGGCGGAGGCGGATCTCGTAGGCGCCGAACGGCTGGGGGCTGCCGGTGTCGGCGCAGTGCTCCAAGAAATGCCCGGCCCCGGCTGCGTCGCCGTCGGTGGGGTACTCCGGTGCCCATAGGGCACCCGGCCCCGGACGGCGGGCCACTATGTTCTCCGCCTCGGCGGGACTCAACGGGTGGAGTACGAGTCGAGGTGTCACAAGATCTCTCATGACTCGTCGGACTATCACGGCGGCGAGCTTCGGCGCACCGGAATTATCGGATTTTTTGCTGCCTGAAGGAGTGGGTAGCAGCGCTGGGTAACGCTGATACGTGGAGTGGGCCGATTCGATCCGTGCGGAGCGCAGGGTCCGCCTCGCCTACCCGCAGGCGTCCAGCGAACCCATTTATGAGCGGGACGTGGCCGCCGTGTTGGCGCGCGCTTCTTGACGACGCCCACCGCGGGGCGACGTGCCGCATCACGGGCCCCGGCCGACGCAGGCGGCACCTCCCAGGCCGACGCACGTGGACACGGCCGGGCCGCAGCTGTGGGCCCGGTCGGCATGAGTACGCCGACCGGGCCCACCGCCTTGCACCCACAGCGGCCGGGAAGGAGGGCGGGGCTTCCCCGTCGGACAGCGTCCGTCCCGAAGCCCCGCCGTCTCAGACCGACCGGCAATTGGGTGGCGGCGTCACGGGGCTGGGGCACGCACCTCGCGGCGTTGTCGTCCATCACCATGGCTCCGCCATGGCTCAATCCTCCGCCTTGCGATGCACGCA
>NZ_JBSFYR010000080.1:0-35774 GCF_053599875.1 Streptomyces sp. NPDC005151
TTTTATACCCACCCCCCCCCCCCCCACTCAACCCCTGCCCCCTAAACACCCTTCCCCACCCCCCCGCCCTCCCTTTCGGCGGTGACCGGTCGACCGGTCACCGCACCTCGTACGCGGCTACGCCGCCCTGCGACCCCGCGCGGCCGCGCTGCCGTTGCTTCGCCCGGAGCCTCCCGCACGCCCCGAAGCCGCGCCCGAACCGTTGCCACGGCCCGCGCCGCCGGCCCGTGCCGCGCCGCCACCCTGCGTGGCCCCGGCCCCGGCTCCGCTTCCGGCGCCGGACCCACCGCGTCGGCCCCGGCCACGGGTGCCGGAACGGAACGGCGCACCGCCTCCGGTTCCACCGGCCCCGCCCGACCGCGTGCGCGGCTTCGGCTGGGTCGGCTGGGGGACCTCGACGACGACCGCGATGCCGGACGGCTCGCGCGCCCCGGTGATCCGGCTGAGTTCCTCGTCGCTGGACTTGATCCGGGTGGTTCGCGGCGCAATGCCCGCGTCGGCCATCAGCCGGGTCATCTCCCGCTTCTCCTCCGGCAGCACCAGTGTGACGACGCTGCCCGATTCCCCGGCGCGCGCCGTGCGACCGCCGCGGTGGAGGTAGTCCTTGTGGTCCGTCGGCGGGTCCACGTTCACGACCAGGTCGAGGTCGTCGACGTGGATGCCGCGGGCGGCCACGTTCGTCGCGACGAGTGCGGTGACCTGACCGTTCTTGAACTGGTCGAGCGTCCGGTTGCGCTGCGGCTGGGAGCGCCCGCCGTGCAGTGCGGCAGCCCGGACACCGCTGGCCAGCAGCCGCTTGGCGAAGCGGTCGGCGGCACGCTTGGTGTCCACGAACATGATCACGCGGCCGTCGCGGGCCGCGATCCTGGTGGCGATCGCCTTCTTGTCGGTCTCGTCGGCCACATGCAGCACGTGGTGCTCCATGGTGGTGACGGCGCCCGCGGAGGGGTCGACCGAGTGCACGACCGGGTCGGTCAGGAACATCTTGACCAGCCGGTCGATGTTCTTGTCCAGGGTCGCGGAGAACAGCATCCGCTGACCGTCCGGCTCGACCTGCTTGAGAAGTCCGACGACCTGGGGCATGAAGCCCATGTCGGCCATCTGGTCGGCCTCGTCGAGAACGGTGATGGACACCTGGTCGAGTCGGGCGTCGCCGCGCTCGATGAGGTCCTTCAGCCGGCCCGGCGTGGCGACGAGCACCTCGGCGCCGCGGCGCAGCGTGCCGGCCTGCTTGCTGATCGACATGCCGCCGACGACGGTGGCGAGCCGCAGGTTCACGGATGTCGCGTACGGCGTGAGCGCGTCGGTGACCTGCTGGGCGAGCTCGCGGGTCGGGACGAGGACGAGTGCCAGCGGGGCGTGCGGCTCGGAGCGGCGTCCGGCGGTGCGGGCGAGAAGCGCGAGGCCGAAGGCCAGGGTCTTGCCGGAGCCGGTGCGGCCGCGGCCGAGGATGTCCCGGCCTGCGAGCGAGTTCGGCAGGGTGGCGCCCTGGATCGGGAACGGATCGGTGACGCCCTGCGCGGCAAGGGTTTTCAGCAGGGCGGCGGGCATGTCCAGCTCGGCGAACGCCTCGACGGCGGGCAGTGCGGGGGTCATGGTTTCGGGCAGGGCGAATTCGCCCTGCGGCGGCGTGGCCCTGCGACGGGGCGACGCCTTGCCGGATCCCTTGCCGGAACCCTTAGCGGTTGCCTGTGCCGGGGCCGTGCCACGCCCCCTCGACGGGCGGGTGCGGGCGGGTCGGTCCTGGCGTTCGGAGCGGGTCATACGGAATTGCCCTCCTGGGGATTCCTGGGAACTACTTGGGACTGCTGGAGACTGCTGGGGACTCTACGGAGCGCGCGTACCGGCTCGTGAATTCTCGGTGAATGTTCGAGAATTCCGGTCGTACGTGCGTACGCGTGGGACTCTCGGCGCACTTCCCCGGGACAGCACAAGCCGGGACCCGCACCTTCACGGTGCGGGCCCCGGCTGCGAGGTACGCGTCGCGGCAATTAGGCCGGGACGATGTTCTCCGCCTGCGGGCCCTTCTGGCCCTGCGTGACGTCGAAGGAGACCTTCTGGCCCTCCTGGAGCTCACGGAAGCCCGAGGTGGCGATGTTGGAGTAGTGGGCGAAGACGTCGGCGCCGCCGCCGTCCTGCTCGATGAAGCCGAAGCCCTTTTCCGAGTTGAACCACTTCACGGTTCCAGTAGCCATGTCATTCTCCTCAAGAGGTGCAGTGCCGGAAATCCGCACTTTACGAATTCCAAGTCGCCGCATTGAGCCCCATCCGGAGAAAGCCGGAAAACAATAATGCGCCTGAGGAAGCATTCCCGTCAGGCGCACATAAAGTTCATGGGTACCAAAACTGCAACTGGAACACCGTAGCACGTTCTGCCGACCAGCGGTGGATCTTGCCCCGCCGCCGGTCGGCGGACTCCCGCGGAAGCTTGGCGGCAACCGGTTCACAGCCGTTCGATGATCGTCACGTTCGCCTGGCCGCCGCCCTCGCACATGGTCTGCAGGCCGTAGCGGCCGCCCGTGCGTTCCAGTTCGTGCAGCAGCGTCGTCATCAGCCTGGTGCCGGTGGCGCCGAGCGGGTGCCCGAGCGCGATCGCTCCGCCGTTGACGTTGACCCGGTCCGGGTCGGCACCGGTCTCCTTCAGCCAGGCCAGCACGACCGGCGCGAACGCCTCGTTGATCTCGACCAGGTCGATGTCGTCGATGGTCATGCCGGCCTTCTTCAGTGCGTACGCGGTGGCCGGGATGGGCGCCGACAGCATCCGGATCGGGTCCTCGCCGCGCACCGAGAGGTGGTGGATGCGGGCGCGCGGGGTGAGGCCGTGTCCGGCGACGGCGCGTTCGGAGGCGATGAGCATCGCGGCGGCCCCGTCGGACACCTGGGAGGAGCAGGCGGCGGTGATCGTGCCGCTGTCCACGACCGGCTTCAGCGCGGCCATCTTCTCCAGGGTGGTGTTGCGGCGCGGCCCCTCGTCGACGGTGACGTCCCCGTAGGCGACGGTCTCGCGGGCGAAGCGGCCCTCGTCGATGGCGCGGATCGCCCTCCGGTGGGAGCGGAGCGCGAACTCCTCCATGTCGCGGCGGCTGATGCCCCACCTCTCGGCGATCAGCTGGGCGCCGTGGAACTGGTCGACCGGCCGGTCACCGTACCGGGCGCGCCAGCCCTCGCTGCCCGCGTACGGGCCTTCGGTGAGGCCGAGGGGTTCGGCGGCCCGGCGGGAGGCGAAGGCGATCGGGATCTGCGTCATGTTCTGGGTTCCGCCCGCAACGACCAGGTCCTGGGTGCCGGAGAGGACGCCCTGGGCGGCGAAGTGGACGGCCTGCTGCGAGGAGCCGCACTGCCGGTCGACGGTGACGCCGGGGACCTCCTCGGGCAGTCCCGCCGCCAGCCAGCAGGTCCGGGCGATGTCGCCTGCCTGCGGTCCGACGGTGTCGAGGCAGCCGAAGACGACGTCCTCGACGGCCGCCGGGGCGATGCCGGTGCGCTCGACGAGGGCCCTCAGCACATGGGCGCCGAGGTCGGCGGGGTGGACGGCCCCGAGGCCTCCCCCGCGCCGGCCGACCGGGGTGCGTACCGCTTCGACGATGTAGGCCTCGGCCATGGCTGCCGCTCCTCGATAGGTCCGTGAGTGTGGGTTACGTACGCAGAGCGATGCCGTCCAGGACCATCGAGAGGTACTGGCGGGCGATTTCCTCGGGGCTGTGCTGTCCGCCCGGCCGGTACCAGGAGGCCGCTACCCAGACGGTGTCGCGGACGAACCGGTAGGTGAGCCGGATGTCGAGGTCGGCGCGGAAGACCTCGACGGCGACGCCGCGTTCCAGCGTGCCGAGCCAGGCCTTCTCGAACTTCTGCTGGGAGTCGACGAGATAGGCGAAGCGCGGCTGGGTGGCGAGGTGTCTGGACTCCTTCTGGTAGATGGCGACGGCGGCGCGGTGCCGGTCGATCTCCCGGAAGGACTCGGTGACGAGGGCCTCGATGGTCTCGCGGGGGCCGAGTCCGGCGGCGAGCACCGCGTCGTACCCCTCCCAGAGTTCGGTGAGGAAGGTGGAGAGGATCTCGTCGACCATCGATTCCTTGGAATCGAAGTGGTAGTAGAGGCTGCCCGCGAGCATCCCGGCCTCGTCCGCGATCCTGCGGACGGTGGTGGCGTTGTATCCCTGCGCGGCAAAGACCTCGGCGGCGGTGTCGAGGAGTTCGCGGCGCCGCTCGGGCGAGGGGGTCACCCGGGGCTTCTTCTTGGTAGGCACCCGCCCATTCTCCGCCCGTGCGATGCCTCTGCGGACGCGTCGGCGGGTGCCCGGTCAGGCATGTTGGCTGCTGACCGGTACGACTTCGCCCGTCATGTACGAGGAGTAGCCGCTGGCCAGGAAGACGATGACATTGGCGACCTCCCATGGTTCGGCGTACCGGCCGAACGCCTCCTTGCGGGTCAGCTCGTCGAGGACTTCGGCGGAGGTGACCTTCACCAGGTGCGGGTGCATGGCGAGGCTGGGTGCGACGGCGTTGACCCGTACGCCGTACGCGGCGGCCTCCACGGCGGCGCACCGGGTGAGCGCCATGACGCCGGCCTTCGCCGCGGCGTAGTGGGCCTGGCCGCTCTGGGCGCGCCAGCCGACGACGGAGGCGTTGTTGACGACGACGCCTCCGCGGCCCGCGGCCCTGAGGGAGCGAAGGGCGGCGCGGGTGCAGCGGAAGGTGCCGTTCAGGGTGACGTCGAGGACCGTGGACCACTGTGCGTCGGTCATCTCGGTGAGTTCGGCGGTGCCGCCGAGCCCGGCGTTGTTGACGACGATGTCGAGACCGCCGTGGGCCTGTTCGGCGTGGGCGAAGAGGGCCTGGACCTGGGTCTCGTCGGTGACGTCGCAGGGCAGTGAGGTGACGCATTCGGCGCCGAACTCGTCGGCGAGCGTCTGTTCGGTCTCCTTGAGGCGGCGGGCATGGGCGTCGCCGATGGTGACGCGGGCGCCTTCCTCCAGGAATTTACGTGCGGTGGCGCCGCCGATCCCGGCGCCGGCGGCCGCAGTGATGACCGCGGTGCGGCCGGTCAGCAGCCCGTGTCCCGGTATGTACTGCGGTGCGCTCACGCCCGCGCCTCCTCGGTCCCCGGTTCCTCGACGGTCCTCAGGTCCGTACGTTAACCTACCAAACACTTGTTAGGGAAGGATGAGCCGATGCCCCCTGTCCATGACCCGAACGCCGCAGCCGACGGGGCCGGTCCCGCCGGAGCAGGCCCCGAGCCGTACGAGCACCGGGGCCCGGCCGCGTACGTCACGCCGATCCGCCCCCGTCACCGCAACCCCCCGGACGCGGCGCCGAGGAAGGCGGGCGTCTGATGGATCTGGTCTTCACCGCGGTTCAGGAAGCGTTCCGGGCCGAGGCCCGGCAGTGGCTCCGCGCCCATGTGCCCGCCGAGCCCCTGCCGTCCCTGGAGACCGCGGAGGGCTTCGCCGCGCACCGGGAGTGGGAGGCACGGCTGCATGCGGACCGCTGGTCGGTCGTCTCCTGGCCGCCCCGGTACGGCGGCCGGGGCGTCGACATCGTCACGTGGCTGATCTTCGAGGAGGAGTACTACGCGGCGGGCGGCCCCGGCCGGGTCTCGCAGAACGGCATCAGCCTCCTTGCCCCGACGCTCTTCGACCACGCCACGGACGAGCAGCGGGCCAGGGTCCTGCCGTCGATGGCGAGCGGCGAGGTGATCTGGGCGCAGGCCTGGTCCGAACCGGAGTCGGGCTCGGACCTGGCGTCCCTGCGCTCGCGCGCGGTGCGGACGGACAGCGGCTGGCTGCTGTCGGGGCAGAAGACCTGGTCGTCGCGGGCGGCGTTCGCGGACCGGGCGTTCGGGATCTTCCGTACGGATCCGGAGGCGGCGAAGCCGCACCACGGGCTGACCTGTCTGATGTTCGACCTGTCGGCGCCGGGCGTCTCGGTCCGGCCGATCGGACGGCTCGACGGCAAGCCGGCCTTCGCCGAACTCTTCCTGGACGAGGTGTTCGTACCGGACGAGGACGTCATCGGGGAGCCGGGGCAGGGCTGGCGCATCGCCATGTCGACCACGGGCAACGAGCGCGGGCTGACGCTGCGCTCCCCCGGTCGCTTCCTCGCCGCGGCGGACCGGCTGACGGAGCTGTGGCGCAGGCACGGGGACCCGTCGGACACGGCGGTGCGGGACCGGGTCGCGGATGCGGTGATCGGGGCGCGCGCGTACCAGCTGTTCACCTACGCGGGCGCGTCGCGGTTCGCGGCGGGGGCGGACGTCGGCGCCGAGTCGAGTCTGAACAAGGTGTTCTGGTCGGAGTACGACATCGCGCTGCACGAGACGGCGCTCGACCTGCTGGGCGCGGACGGCGAACTCGCCGACGGGGAGTGGGCGCAGGGGTACGTCTTCTCCCTCGCGGGTCCCATCTACGCCGGTACGAACGAGATCCAGCGGGACATCATCGCCGAGCGGCTGCTCGGCCTGCCGAAGGGACGGCGCTGATGAGATTCCTCCTCGACGACGGGCAGCGGGAGTTCGCCCGCTCGCTGGACGCGATGCTGACGGCGGCCGACACGCCCGCGGTGGTACGGGCGTGGGGCGCCGGGGACCACGGGCCGGGGCGGGCGCTGTGGGCGCGGCTTGCGGAGGCGGGAGTGTTCGCGCTGGCGGTACCGGAGGCGTACGAGGGGGTCGGCCCTTTGCCGGTGGAACTCGCGGTGGCCTTCGTGGAGTTGGGGCGGCATGTGGTGCCGGGGCCGGTGGTGGAGACGGTGGCGGCGGCGGTGCTGCTGAGCGGGGTGGGGGGTCCGGTGGCGAAGGAGTGGCTGCCCCGGCTGGCGTCCGGGGTGGTGCCGGCGACGCTGTGTTTGGGCGACGGGGTGTTCGCGCTGGACGCGGATGCGGTGGACGCGGTATTCGCGGTGTCGGGGGACGAGCTGCGGCTGGCCGCCGGGCACGGCCCGCTGCGCGTGTCGACCGACCCGGCGCGGCGGCTGTTCCGTGTCGAACCGGGCGGGCAGCTGCTCGCTTCGGGGCCGCGGGTGGTGGAGGCTGCCGCCGCGGCGGCGGACTGGGCGGCGTTCGCGACGGCGGCGCAGGCGCTGGGGACGGGTGAGGCGCTGTTGCGGGCGACGGTCGGGTACGTGAAGCAGCGTAAGCAGTTCGGGGTGGCGACCGGATCGTTCCAGGCGGTCAAGCACCGGCTGGCGGACACGTTGACCGGCCTGGAGTTCGCCCGCCCACTGCTGTACGGGGCGGCGCTGGCGCTCGCCGAGAAGGCGCCGCGTGCCGGGGCGGATGTCGCGGCGGCGAAGGTCACGGCGGGTGAGGCGGCCTATGCGGCGGCGCGGGCGGCGCTGCAGTTGCATGGGGCGGTGGGGTATACGGAGGAACTGGACCTGTCGCTGTGGCTGCGGAAGGCGAGGCCGTTGCGGGACGCCTGGGGATCGCCGGGGGCGTGCCGGGAGCGGGTGGTGACCGCGGGCGCCCGGTGGCCGCTCCGTCCTTGATCTCCCCCATGGCCCGAAGAGCACGGGGGACCCCCCTCGACGGGCTTGATTTTCGCTCGGCGGACGTGAACGCAACGGGGGCCGGGCGCGCCCGGCCCCCGTCGTTTCAGGTTGCTTCGTACGGGGGGCTGTCGTCGTTTCCGCGGCGGAGCGTGCGCAGTGGGGTGCCCGGGCGCCATGTCTGGATGATCAGTTCCTCGCCCTGCAGCGCCGTGCGGACCACCTCCGTCAGTTCCGTGCGGAACAGATGGAACGGCTCCGGTGGCTTTGCCTCCTCGATGAAGCGGGCCAGGACGTCGGGGTCGGTCTCCTCCACCGCGCGGCCGGAGATCCGGACGTCGGCGTCGGCCATCGTGTCGTCCGGTCCCGGGTTGGCCTGCACCGCGAACCGCGGATCGCGGTGCAGGTCCAGTGCCTTGCGCGAGTTCGGCATCATGCCGAGCCACAGCTCACCGAAGCGGAAGTCCACTTCCAGTCCGGTCACACGCGGTGAGCCGTCCCTGCGAAGGGTGGCCAGGACGTGGTGCTTGTACAGCCCGAAGCGGGCCTGAACGGTCTTGGCGAAGTCCGGCTCCGCCGACTGGAACGCTGCCCAGGAAGTCGATGTCATGACTCCATCGAACCCTTGAAACCCGACATCTCCTGTCCGGATTTTTGGGCAGCCACCCGATCGGATGCCGTCGTGCGTCGATCGTGTTCTGCTGGACGAGGCACATGGCCGTCAGCGTGGCGGCGGGGAGGGACCGATCCCGCGAACCCGAGGTGATTGACGATGGCGATCCTCGTGCATGCCACCCTGCCGGGCGTCACGGCCGACCAGTACGACGCCCTCCACAGGGAGCTTCAGGCACTGCCCGGAGACACCTTCGCCGGCCGCCTGTCGCAGGTCTGCACAGTGACCGATTCGGGCGTGGAGCTCTTCGACCTGTGGGAGTCCCCGGAGGCCGTGGAGAAGTTCGGCACCGTGATGCTGCCGGTCGCCGAAAAACTGGGCCTGCCCATGACGTCCGGACCGCCGAAGATGTCACCGGCGCACAGCTACTGGGTTCCCGGCGCGTGACCGCAGCTACCTGGCGGACAGTGTGACCAGGAGCGCCCAGCCCTGGGTCCGCAGCACCCCGGGCGATGCGCTGTCCGCCACCACCGCGTCGTAGCAGTCGAGTTCGATGTCCTGGCCGTCGAGCACCGCACCGTCCTCCAGTGCGACGGCCAGGACCGTGCCGCCCTCCGGCGCCTGCAGCCGAAGGGTGCCGCGCACGACCGCGACCTCCGCCGCCGTACGTTCTCTGCGGTACATCACATTGAGGTTCACGACGGGGCCGCCGAGGAGCCGCCCGTCCGTCTCCAGGTCCCCGGGGAAGTCGTGGGGCCAGTACTGCTCGTCGACGATGTGATGCTCGCCACCCACCATGAGGTCCATCCCGGCGCCCTCGACCACGGTCAGCGTGCGGTCGACCCCGGGAAACGAGGAGAACGGCCCGTCCGCGGTCACATCGGCGAGGCTGACCCGCCAGTCGAAGCCGTCCAGCGGTGCGCCCTCGGGGGAAGCGGCGATCTCCCGGGTGACTCCCCCGCCGTTCTTCCAGGGCACGGCCGTGCGGTCGGCCGCCCTCAGCACGCGTGGCATCACTTGACGATCCCCTGCGCCCGGGCCGCGGTCAGCCAGCTGGGAAATTCGGCGACCAGCCGGTCGTACAGCTCGGAGTCCGGAACCTCCCGCGGATCGAGTCCGGCGTGGAAGAAGCCGGAGCGGAGACTGATGCCGGCCATACGGGGCTCCGTTCCTGAGAAAGGAGTTACGAGGTTACGTCACCGTGGTGGACCGGCTGCGGCATCGTGAACGCACCCGGCCGCGTCCGCGCGGCCCGCGTTCGCTATGTTGATCGCCGCCGACCCCACCGGCCGCCCACCACCGTCCCCCGTGAAGGAGCCGGCCATGGAGGCCGCTGCCACCACCTGCTACCGCCATCCGTCGTACGAGACGTATGTGCGCTGCACCCGCTGCGACCGCTACATCTGCCCGGACTGCATGCGTGAGGCCGCGGTCGGCCACCACTGCGTGGAGTGCGTGAAGGAGGGGCAGCGGTCGATCCGACAGGCGCGCACGGTCTTCGGCGGTGCGGTGTCGAGGACGGCGGTGCCCGTGGTGACGTACGTACTGATGGGCCTGAACATCCTCGCGTATCTGGGCGAGTTGGTGCGCCCCGGGATCGTCGACCGGTTCGGGATGCTCGGCGCGGGGCTGGTCGGACCCCACGGCGGCCAGTACATCTACGAGAACGGGGACTTCCCCGGACTCCACGCGATCGGTGTGGTGGACGGCGAGTGGTACCGGCTGCTGACCGGAGCGTTCCTTCATCTCCCGCCGGGCGAGGCGTCGTTCGGCGCGCTGCCGTTCGGGGTGCTGCACATCCTCTTCAACATGTACGGGCTGTGGAACCTGGGCCGCGTCGTCGAGGAGCAGCTCGGCCGCGGCCGGTATCTCGCGCTGTACCTGCTGTCCGCGCTGGGCGGCTCGGTGCTGGTGTACCTGGTCGCGCCGGACGCCCTCACGGTGGGCGCCTCGGGGGCGGTCTTCGGCCTGGCGGCGGCGTTCTACGTCATCAACCGGCGCCTCGGCCGGGACATGCAGGCGGTCAACCGGTTCATGGCCGGGTTCCTGATCTGGATGCTGATCTCCGCGGGGTTCACCTCGTGGCAGGGACACCTGGGCGGGCTCCTGACGGGCGGCATCGTCATGGCCGCGCTCGCGTACGCCCCGGCGAAGCGCCGTACCGCCGTGCAGGCCGGTGCGTGCGTGGCGCTGTTCGCCTTGCTGGTGGTGCTGGTGGTGGCGAAGACCGCCTCGCTGACGGGCGGTGCGTGAGCACCCGCACGGCACCACCCCGGCCGGATGGCCTCTCTACAGCGGTTCGCCCAGCGCCAGCCGGTTCACCCCCGGCAGATACGGGTCCAGCTCGCCGGGGGCGAACCGGGACATGCCCACCACGTGCCAGAACTCCCCGGCCACGTCCCCGTCGTACTTGTAACCGCCCGCTGGTGTGAGCGTCGCCCAGCCGCCCGGCAGCCCGATCAACGTGGCCGTGGGTTCGGGTACCGTGCGGTCGTCGGGGAGCGTCCACAGGCGTACGGTGCCGTCCTCGCCCGCGCTCGCGAGGGTGTGCCCGTCCGGACTGATCGCGACCGAGAGGACCCGGCCGGCGTGGCCGCCGAGCGCTGCCATCCGCTCGCCCGTCTCCGCGTGCCACAGCACGATCGTGCGGTCGTCGCCCGCCGTGGCGAGCAGCGGCCTCGTGGGGTGGGCCGCGACGGTCCAGAGCTTGCCGGTGTGTCCGGTGAGCCGCAGCGCGGGGGCGCCGTCCCGCCAGACGACCGCCCGGCCGTCCCAGCCCGCCGTGGCCAGCCACGAGCCGCCGGGACCGTAGGCCGCCCCGTACACCCGGTCGGTGTGCTCGCGCAGTTCCTCCAGGAGTTCGCCGGTGTCGACGCGCCACAGACGTACGACGCCGTCGTCGCAGCCGGTGGCGAGGGTGGGTGCGGCGCCGGTACCGAAGGCGATGGACCGGACCCGGCCCCGGTGTTCGGTCAGGGTGGCGACGGGTGCGCCGGTCGAGCGGTACCAGAGGTGGACGGTGTCGTCGTCGTTGGCGGTGGCGAGGAGGGTGCCGTCGGCGCTGAACGCCCCGGCCCAGATGTGTTCGGTCTCGGCGTTCAGTTCGCGCACGTGGGCGCCGCCCGATGCGCTGCGGAGGTAGACGTCGCCGTCGTTGCTCGCGGTGGCCAGGATGTCCTCGGCCGGGCTGAAGAAGGCGGAGACCAGGCGGTTGCCGCGGCCGGTGAGTTCAGCGGTGCGACGGCCGGTCCGGGTCTCCCAGAGCCGTACCACTCCGTCGTTCCCGGCCGCCGCGAGCCGGGTGCCGTCGGCGCTGAAGGAGAGTTCGGTGACCCGGCGGCCGTGGCCGCGCAGGATGCGGCGGCCCTGTCCGGTGTCGGCGTCCCAGATCTGTGCACCGCCGTCGTTGCCGACGGTGAGGAGCTGCCGGTCCCCCGGGCGGAAGGCGCAGGCCCAGGCGGAGCCCCGGTGCGCGGTGGGCTGCCGGTCGTGCAGGGCGACGGTGCGGCCGGTGCGGGGGTTGCCGGTGACCGTCCAGAGACGGACCTGGCCGCTGCTGTCGCAGGAGGTGAGGAGCTTCCCGGAGGAGTGGAAAAGCACCTGGTAGACCGCGCCAGTGCAACGTTCCATGATTCCTGCGGGGGTGCCGACGACCGGGTCCCAGAGGCGGACCTGGCCGTCGGTGTCGCCGGTGACCAGAAGATTTCCGTCGGGGTGGAAATCGAGCGCGTAGACGCGTCCGGTGTGGCCGGTGAACGTGTGCAGCAGCCGGGCGTCCTCGGCGCGCCAGATCCGTACGGTGCCGCCGCCCGTCCCGCCCCGATCGGCGGTGGCCAGGAGGGTGCCGTCGGGGCTGAACCGGACTCGGTAGACGACGCCCTGATGGCCGGCCAGTTCCCCGTCGCAGGAGCCGTCGGACAGGTTCCAGCGGCGGACCCGTGCCGCGGCGTCCCCGGTGATCAGGGTGCGCCCATCGGGGGAGAACACGGCTGTGTAGACGAGGGCGGTGTGACCGGGCAGCCGGTGCAGGGGCTGCCCGGTGGCCACGGACCAGACGGTGACCAGGCCCTCGCGGTCGCCGGTGGCGAGCAGGGTGCCCTCCCGGTCGAGCACCAGCGGCCAGACCCCTTCGGGGTGGATGTCCAGGCGGTGGCGGCAGGCCCCGGAGACCTGGTCCCACAGGCGTACGGTGCCGTCGGAGCCGCCCGTGGCGATGGTGTTACCGGCGGCCTTCACCGCGTACACGCGTCCGGAGTGGCCCTGGAGTGTGCGCAGCGCCCGGCCGGTGTCCGCGCCGCAGATCAGTACGCCGCCGTCCTCGCTGCCGACAGCGAGGAGTTCCCCGTCGGGGCTGTAGGCGATGGGTTCGGGGAGTCTGCTGGTCCGCATGCCGAATCCGTACGGGACGCCGACGGCCGACGGTCGGTATCCGGCTTCGACGGGCATGCCCGGGGCGATGGCCGCGGCCCGGAGCTCGGGGGCCGCACGCAGGGCGTCGTCCAGGAGCGGGGCGATCAGCGCGGCTCGGTGCCAGCGGCTTCCGGTGAGTTGGGCGCCGGTGAGGTCGGTGCGGGTGAGCCGGCTGCCGGTGAGGTCGGCGCCCGTGAGGTCGGCCCCGGAGAGGTCGGCGTGGTCGAGCCGGGCGCCGGAGAGCCCGGTGTCGCGGAGGACGGCGCCGGAGAGGTTGGCTCCGGTGAGCCGGGCGTCGGTCAGGTCGGCGCCGGAGAGGTCGGCGCCGGAGAAGTCCCGGTACGAGAGGTCCTCGCCGGCCAGCCGTGCGCCGCGCAGGTCGACGTTGGCCGGGACGCGGAGCCGGTCGCCGATCCGCAGCGCGTTGCCGCGGGCCGCATCGCTGACGGCGGGGCCGTCCGGGGCGAGGGTGTCGCGGACCCAGCGGGCACAGGCCTCGTGGTCGGCGAGGTCGCAGAGGAATTCGACGGCGAGCTGGCTGAACGGTCGTGCGGCGAGGAGCACGGCGTGGCCTTCGTCGAGCTGTTTCGCGGCCTGCCGGGCGACCAGCCATTCGAGCACCGAGCCGTGGATGAACTGGAACACTCCGTCGTCGCTGCGGACCAGCAGGCTGCCGGCGCCGACCGCCTGGGCCTGTTCGGCGGTGGAGAGCGTGGAGGTGTGCACGGTGGGGCCGGTAAGTCCGCCGAGGGTGGCGGCCACGGTCTCGGTCAGTTCGTCGAGGCGCAGCGCGGTACGGCCGGACTCCCACAGCCGCAGGGCCAGCGCGGTGACGGAGGACCACAGTGCGGCGGCACCGAGCCCGGGTGCGGCGCCCGCGCCGCCCTGGCCGCGCTGTTCCTCGTAGTCGATCCAGGAGGTGAAGACGTCCTCGTAGAGCCGGGCGGGGCTGAGGGCGCGGCCCGCTCCGGCGACTGCTCGCAGCCGGTCCTGGCTGAGGGCGGCGGCGAAGGAGAGCAGCCGGGGGTTGCCGCACAGGGCCAGCAGGTCGGGGATGTTGCGCAGCAGCTGGAACCGCTGTTCGGCCTGGTGTTCGTCGCCGTAGGTGCGTACGAGGTAGGAGCGGACCTGGTCGGGGGTGAACCCTTCGACGGCGAGGATGCGGCGCTGGGGCAGCAGTCCGACGCGTTCGCCGAGCGCGGTCAGGATCTGGTCGTGGGACTTGAAGTGCTGGGTGCGGCTGCTGACGACGATCTTCGCCCGGTCGACGGCGGCGTCGAGGAGGACCTGGAGATGGTCGGCGGCCCGGTCGTAGCTGACCCGGTTGACGAGTTCGTCGAAGCCGTCGAAGAGCAGGACGACGCGGCCCTGGGCGAGCATGTAGCGCAGCGCCCGCAGATCGATGGTGTCGACGCCGTGGCCGGCGAGGTGGGCGGCGACGAGTCCTTCGAGGCTGTGGGCCCGGTCGAGGGTGTTGAGCGGGATGAGCAGCGGGGTGAGGTGCGGCAGCT
Source organism: Streptomyces sp. NPDC005151 (assembly GCF_053599875.1). Lineage (NCBI taxonomy): Bacteria > Bacillati > Actinomycetota > Actinomycetes > Kitasatosporales > Streptomycetaceae > Streptomyces > Streptomyces sp. NPDC005151. Next base: position 14,020 of record NZ_JBSFYR010000080.1, read on the forward strand.
GTTCGGGGATGCGCCGGGCCAGTTCGCGCAGGGCGAAGGTCTTGCCGTGGCCGAAGTCGCCGAGGAGCAGCAGGAACCGGCCGTGGTCGCTGTCCAGCAGGTCGATGAGGTCCTCGACGAGCCCGGTGTGTTCGGCGCCTTCGGGCCGGTCGGCGTCGCGGTAGCGCTGGGGGAGGTAGCGGGCGGGCGGGTACTGTTCGCTGCTGTTCAGCCGGGCGGTCTGGGCGGCGACGTAGCTGCGCAGGTCCAGCAGGCCCTGGAATTCGACGAAGCTGCGCAGCCGGATGCGGACGCCGCGGGTGGCCGCGCGGTCGCGCAGCGCCCGGTCGGGGGCGTCTCCCGCGTGGACGAGCACGGCGTCGGCCGCCGCTCCCGCGGCGTGCACCTGGGCGATGAACCGGTCGAGTTCGGCCTCGGTGGGGACGCCGGGGTGGACAGCGATGCGCTGCTGGCGCACCACCCCGTCCTCCTGCCAGGTGGCCATGATCTGGGCCATGTCGGCGGGGTCACGGCGGGGGATGTCGCGCAGCCGTACGCCGTCCCTGCGAGCCAGGCAGATCTCCTTGACGCGTTCGGTGAGGGAGTCGACGGGGGTGTCGGTGGCCGGCCGGTCGAAGTCGGGTGCGGTCGGGGTGGTGGCGGCCGGGTCGGGGACCGGGAAGACCCGGCCGGTGCGGCGCCACTCGCCGGGCAGCAGGGTGGGGGCCGCCGCGGTGGTGCCGTCGTCCCAGCGGGTGACGCCGTCCGCGGCGATCCGCAGGAGCTGGAAGCGGGCGGGGGCGGCCGCGCCGAAGACCGGAAGCCGGGTGGGGCCGGCCGCGGCCGTGGTGTGGCTCGGTTCGCCGCCGGTGGTGCGGGGGCCGCCGGTGGGCCCGTGCAGCAGCAGGTTGAGCCGGGGGCCGGTGAGCCGGGTGAGGGTGTCCGCGTCCCGCAGCGCGCCGGGGCCGCCGGGGGTGTCGGCCCGGTGGCGGGCGGCGGTGAGCGGGTGGCGTACGGCTCCGATCCGCAGCCAGCCCTCCTCCTCGTATCCGCGCAGGGCCTCGGCGAACCAGGCGGCCTGGTCGCGGCCGACGGAGCCGTACTGGTCGTCGGGGCGGTGGCTGAAGGCCATGGAGGAGTTGAATCCGGCGACCACGGTGCTGAGTTCGGGGACCGGGAACAGGGTCCAGGGCTGATCGCTGTCGAAGACGGTGTCCAGCCCGTGGTAGAAGCTGCGGAAGAGCCGGGTGTAGTGGCGCCACTTGGGCCAGTACGGGGGCTGCGGGGCGACCTCGTCCGCCTCACAGGTGTGGAAGTAGCCGCGGCAGGCGGCCTGGTTCACGTCCTGCGCGCCGGGCACCACCATGACCCGCTGCGGCGGCAGGTCGAGCTGGGAGCGGATCGCGGTCAGGAAGCTGAGGGCCTGGTCGCATTCGCGGGGGCTGCCGGACGCGGTGAGGTCACCGGTGACGACCAGCAGATCGGGGGCGGGCGCCCCGGCGTCCCGGAGTTCGACGATGTCGCCGCGGAGCTGCCGGCTGAGGGTGTCGGGTTCCCGGCCGCGTCCGAAGTCGGGCCCGGCGAGGTGGAGGACGGTGACGGTGTCGCGGGCGGCGGCCGCGCCGGTGGCGGGCGGGTAGCCGGGGGCGCGGGCGGGCCTGCGCCGGCCTGCCCAGCCGGGCTCGCCGGGCCTGCGGCCGGGCAGGCGGTCCGGGTCGGCGGGGTACCGGCCCTGACCCGGCAGGGCCGCACCGCTGCCGGAGGGTCCGGAGCCGGGGTAGCCGGGGCGACGGACCGGGCGGGCGTGCCCGTCCATCGCCTGTCCCACCCGGGTCAGCAGCAGGGAGCGCGCGGTGTCCGCGTCGGCGATGCCGACCAGGTCGACGTAGGTGATGGTGGCGAGGAGGCCCTCGATGGGGATGTCGTCGACCCGTACGGTCAGCAGCCGCCGCTCCGGTGCTTCCGGGGCGGCGCGCAGCGCGGCCTGCCATTCCATGCGGCCGTACGTAGAACGTTCGTAATGGCGGGAGAGCACAGCGATGACGGCGGTGGACTCGCTGACCCCGCGGTCCATGTAGTCGATGAAATTGGTGCCGGGTACAAAGTCCCACGCCTGGACGACGGTGCGGTATCCGGCGTCCTCCAGCGACCACGCTATCCACGAGGCCCACTGTTCGTCGGCTGGCGAATAGCTGATGAAGAAATCGAACTCGCTTACCGATAAACCCAGTTCGCTGTCTGCCACCATTGCTCCATGGTAGGAGATCTTTCACCGCGGCGTCTGCGAACCGGACCGGCCAGAAATGTCGGACGGCTGCATCCACTGGACTGGCTCGCGGGCGGGCTGCTCGTCCTCGGGCTGGCTGCGGTGGCGACGGAGCTGCTGCCCGCGGAGCCGGCGGCGGCGCAGCTGCGGCGTATCGGTCCGCTGCTGGTGTTTCTGGCCTCCGTGATCGTGCTGGCCGAACTGACCGGCCGGGCCCAGGTCTTCGACGTGGTGGCGACGTGGGTGGCGCGGGCGGGCCGGGGCCGCTATCCGCTGCTGTTCGGGCTCTGTGTGCTGTTCACATCGCTCACCACGATCACGCTGAACCTGGACACCACGGCGGTGCTGCTCACCCCGGTGATGCTGGCGCTGGCCACCCGGGTGGGGATCGCGGCGGTGCCGCTGGCGATGACGACGGTGTGGCTGGCCAACACCGCGAGCCTGCTGCTGCCGGTGTCGAACCTGACGAATCTGCTGGCGGCGGACCGGGTGGCGCTGTCGCCGTCCGGGCTGGCCGGCGTGATGTGGCTGCCGCAGCTGACCACGGTCGGGGTGACGGCCGCGTGCCTGTGGGTGTTCTACTGGCGCCGCGGCCGCCGCGGCGAGGACCAGTACACCCCACCGTCCGCGCCGACGCCCGACGATCCGGCGCTGCTGCGGATCTGCTCGGTGGCGTGCGCCGGGATGCTGCTGGCGATCCTGTTCACCGATGTTCCGCTCTGGTCCGCCTCTTCGGTCGCGATGCTGATCGTCCTGGTGGCCTTCGCGCTGCGGCGCAGAGCGGAGTTGCGGCTCTCACTGATCCCGTGGCGGCTGCTGGTCCTGGTCCCCGGGATGTTCCTGGTGGTGGAGACGGTCAACGCGCACGGCCTGCACGAGCTGCTGGCGTCGGCGCTCGGCTCGGACAACGGGTTCGCCGGAATGCTGCGGTCGGCCGGGGTGGGGGCGGTGGGGTCCAACGTACTGAACAACCTTCCTGCGTACGTGGCGGGCGAGGCGGTCGTCCCCACGGGCAACCACAACCAGCTGCTGGCCCTGCTGATCGGGGTCAACGCGGGGCCGGTCGTCACGCCGTGGGCCTCGCTGGCGACCCTTCTGTGGTTCGAACGGTGCCGCTGGCACGGAACGCGGATCGACACGGGCCGGTTCGTCCGGACCGGTCTGGTGCTGTCGGTGACCGGCACGGCGGCCGCCACCTGTGTGCTGGCGCTGATCACCTGATGTCCGGCCCGGGGCCGCGCGGCCCGGTCACCGATGCCACCTGTGCGAGGACGTAGTCGAGCGTGTCGGTGCGGGCGGCGACGAAGCTGCGGTCCGCACCGGATCCCGCGAATCCGGGCCGGAACACGTCGCCGTGCAGCGTCCGCAGTTCCACCCCGGCCTCGGCCGCGAGCAGCGCCCCGGCCGGCAGGTCGAGACCCTCGGCCCGGTAGCCGACGAAACCGTCGATGGTTCCCCGGGCCAGCATGGACCAGCCCAGCAGCGGCGCCCACAGCTGGAGCACCCGGCGGCAGCGCAGCTCCAGATGCTGGCGGAGCACGGCGGCCGCCCTGTCGGCGCGGCCCACCGCATGACCCTGGGTCCAGGCAATGACCGGTCCGGGGGCGGGAAGCCTCCCGTCGGGACCGGTGAGCGGACCGGATTCGCCGTGCGCGCCGCGGCCGGACACCGCGTGCCAGGTCCGGCCGGTGAGCGGTTCATGGACCACGCCGACGACCGGTGCTCCGGCGACGCACAGCGCGATGCCCACGACATAGGCGGGCAGGCCGATGGCCACGTTGTTGGTGCCGTCGAGCGGGTCGACCAGCCAGGTGCGGGGGCCGGTCCCGTCGAGCAGTCCGGCTTCCTCCGACAGGATGCGGTCGTGCGGGAAGTGCTGCCGCAGCCTGCCCAGCACGATCTCCTCGGCAGCCAGGTCGAGCGCGGTGACCACATCGCCCGAGGCGTCTTTCGTGCGGATCGTCAGGGGGGCCCGGAAGCGGTCGCGGAGCATGGTTCCGGCTTCCTCGGCGGCGGCCACCGCCACCGCTCGCTCACGCGCGTACGGTTCTGTCCCATCAGACATCGATGGGTCCGTCGGTGTGTCCATCGATCCTCCTGAGCGCCGTGCGGACCGTGTGTACCGTCTGTTCCTCGTCGCAGAGTCTGCGCGTCATGGTGCGGGCCGGCCCGTCGAGCGGGCCGAGCGACAGATCCGCCCCTCCGGGCACCGACCGGCCCAGCACGAGTGTGGCGGCGGGGCCCGTGCCTTCGACGGACGTGGCGTGGAACTCTCCCGCGGTGAGCGTGTACGTCTCCCCCCGGCCGCTGATGTGGGTGCGGCCCGGCTCGCCGCGTACCAGCGCCGTGGTGGGAACGATCTCGTCCACTCCTCCGGGTCCGCTGCGCACTTCGTATATCCGGTGGGTGGGTTCGTCCGCGGTGCGGCTGACTCGCACCGGCAGGTTGGCGACCCGCCCGTACAGGACGTGACTGCGCAGCTCCCAGCTGTGGGCGTGCCAGGGCGCGGTGTCCGGCTCGGCGCCGTACGTCAGGTCGAAGAGATGGACGCAGATCCCCCGCGGTCCCTCGCGCAGCAGCGGCAGGCAGAGGAAGCCCAGCGGGTGGCGTACGGCGCGCAGCGCCCGGGCGCCCGTGGCGACCTCGGTGAGTGCGCCGACGGCGGAGCCACGGGGGCCCGGGGAGGTGGGGCTGCTGTGCGCGAGTGCCTGTTCCAGCTCGTTGTAGTCCATGGGGTCGCGCCCGGGGGCGCCTCACCTCCGGTAGGGGTCCTCCGCGTGCAGGGCCTTGACGATGATTTCGCCGATGTCGCTGTCGGTGAACGTGCGGGGCAGCGGCAGCTGAAGCGCCTCGAAGAGACCGCGGGTCTCGTCGACGGTGGGTTCCTCGCCCAGCGGTGCCTCGACGCGCATCGGAACGACGACGGCCTGTTCTCGGCTCTGGTGCAGTTCGGTGACGTAGTAGTCGTAGAGCGGCTGTTCCCGCTCGACCAGGAGGTTGACCCGCGAGGTGTCGTCCTGGGTGATGATCAGACAGGATTCGGACAGATCGAAGCGGAGTGTCGGTACGGCGGAGGAGAGGTGTACCGCGATGTCCAGGGTGGTGAGCCTGCGCTGGTACCAGCAGGCGGCCAGCACCGTCGCGTACGACTCCTTGCGCACCCGGTCGGTGGTCCAGTGACCGGCGTGACCGGGGCTGCTCCGGTTGGCGAACATCTGCCGGAACCGGGCGTACGCCTGGCAGATCCGTTCGTTGTCCGGATTGATGATGTCGATCTTCATGTTGAGCTGGGAGCGCTGGTCCCTGGCCGTGGCCACGCACTGCGGCAGGGTGACGGCCCGTAAGTAGGTGCCGGTTCCGCCCTTGAAGTACCAGAGGTTGGTGTGCTGCCGGGCGGTGCGCAGGGCTTCCGCGACCTCGTTGCCGGAGAGCGAGCGGACCATGGTGAGGTCCTCCAGCGCGCGTCGGGTACCGGCCATCGCCTCCTGGATCGCGGCCGGCTGGCGCACCCGCTCCACGATCGAGCCGAGCGCCAGCGCACCGAGGACGACCAAGGTCGCGCCGGAGGCTACATCGCTGGTGACGACGTCCCCGAAGATGTCCAGGAAACCGATGGTCAGCGCTACGCCTGCGGCGATGACCACATCGACGTTCTTCAGGATCCAGGCAACGGTCCGCTCAAGGCGCCGCCCGTGCACGGTCATGGGCCCGCTCCTCCCCCGTGGAATGCCCTCCCGATCGTAGGAGAACGGGGCGGGGCGCCGCCAGGGGGTACAGGGGGCTCACGGTCGGCATCCGTGCCCCCGGGGGGGTGCCCGATGGGGGTCTCCCCTGCTCGAACTGAGTTGAGAGCTTGGGGAAGCGCCACGGCGCCTGCCGAATCGTCCGGTCGGGGACGGGCAGGCGCCGCGTTCAGTTCCGTACGCCTTTGTACGGGACGTCTGTTGTGGTGATGCGTACTGCTGGTGGTGCTCAGACCATCAGGGAACGGTCCGTCGGGCGGATCGGGGCCGGCAGTGTGCTGGCCCCGGTCAGGAAGCGGTCCACGCCACGCGCCGCGGAGCGGCCCTCGGCGATGGCCCACACAATGAGGGACTGGCCGCGGCCCGCGTCACCGGCGACGAACACACCGTCGACATTGGTGGCGTAGTCACCGTCGCGCGCGACGTTGCCGCGCCCGTCGAGCTCCAGGCCGAACTGCTGGACCAGACCGTTGGCCTGGTCGGTGCCGGTGAAGCCCATGGCCAGGGTGACCAGCTGCGCGGGGATCCGCCGCTCGGTGCCGGGCTTCTGCTCCAGCTTGCCGTCCTTGAACTCTACCTCGGCGAGGTGCAGCGCCTGGACGTTGCCGTCCTCGTCGCCCTCGAAGTGGGTGGTGGAGACGGAGTAGACCCGCTCGCCGCCCTCCTCGTGCGCCGAGGTGACCTTGTACAGCATCGGGAAGGTCGGCCAGGGCTGGTTGGCGTTCCGCTCCTCGCCCGGCTTCGGCATGATCTCCAGCTGGGTGACGGAGGCCGCGCCCTGCCGGTGGGCGGTACCGACGCAGTCGGCGCCGGTGTCGCCGCCGCCGATGACGACGACGTGCTTGCCCTCGGCGCTGATCGGGGAGACCGTCAGGTCGCCCTCCTGCACCTTGTTGGCGAGCGGCAGGTACTCCATCGCGACGTGCACGCCGTTCAGCTCGCGGCCCGGGACGGGCAGGTCGCGGGAGACGGTGGCACCGGCGGCGATGACGACCGCGTCGTAGCGGCGGCGGAGCTTGGCGGCATCGATGTCCTTGCCGATCTCCACCTCCGTACGGAACTTGGTGCCTTCCGCGCGCATCTGCTCGATGCGGCGGTTGATGTGCGACTTCTCCATCTTGAACTCGGGGATGCCGTACCGGAGAAGGCCTCCGATGCGGTCCGCGCGCTCGTAGACGGCGACCGTGTGGCCGGCCCGGGTCAGCTGCTGGGCGGCGGCGAGACCCGCCGGACCCGAGCCGATGACCGCGACCGTCTTGCCGGAGAGGCGCTCGGGCGGCTGCGGGGTGACGTCGCCGCTGTCCCACGCCTTGTCGATGATCGAGACTTCGACGTTCTTGATGGTGACGGCCGGCTGGTTGATGCCGAGCACGCACGCCGACTCACAGGGAGCCGGGCACAGCCGCCCGGTGAACTCCGGGAAGTTGTTCGTGGCGTGCAGGCGCTCGGACGCGGCCGTCCAGTCCTCGCGGTAGGCGTAGTCGTTCCACTCGGGGATGAGGTTGCCCAGCGGACAGCCGTTGTGGCAGAACGGGATGCCGCAGTCCATGCAGCGGCCGGCCTGCTTGCTGATGATCGGGAGCAGCGAGCCCGGAACGTAGACCTCGTTCCAGTCCTTGACGCGCTCGCCCGCCGGGCGGGTCTCGGCGACCTCGCGCCCGGTGGTCAGGAAGCCCTTGGGGTCAGCCATTGGTCGCCGCCTCCATCATCTTCTCGGTGGTCTCCTGCTCGGAGAGACCGGCGAGCTCAGCGGCGTCCTTGGCGGCGAGCACTGCCTTGTAGGTGGACGGGATGATCTTGCTGAAGCGGGGCACCGCGGTGTCCCACTCGGCAAGCAGCTTCTCGGCGACCGTGGAGCCGGTCTCCTCCTGGTGGCGGCGCACGACGTCGTGCAGCCACTGCTTGTCGCTGTCGGAGAGCGCCTCGATCGCGCCGAGGTTGCCGATGTTGACGTTGTCGCGGTCCAGGTCGATGACGTACGCGACACCACCCGACATACCGGCGGCGAAGTTGCGTCCGGTCTCGCCGAGGACGACGGCGTGACCGCCGGTCATGTACTCGCAGCCGTGGTCGCCCACGCCTTCGGAGACGACCGTCGCGCCGGAGTTGCGGACGCAGAACCGCTCACCGGTGCGGCCGCGCAGGAACAGCTCGCCACCGGTCGCGCCGTAGGCGATGGTGTTGCCCGCGATGGTGGAGTACTCGGCGAGGTGCTCGGCGCCGCGGTCCGGGCGGACGATGACACGGCCGCCGGAGAGGCCCTTGCCGACGTAGTCGTTGGCGTCGCCCTCCAGTCGCAGCGTCACACCGCTCGGCACGAACGCGCCGAACGACTGGCCGGCGGAGCCGGTGAAGGTGATGTCGATGGTGTCCTGCGGCAGACCCGCGCCGCCGAACTTCTTCGTCACCTCGTGGCCGAGCATCGTACCGGCGGTCCGGTTGATGTTCCGGATCGCAATCCGGGCCCGGACCGGCTGGGCGTCCTCGGCACTGTCCGCGTTCAGAGCGTCGGCGGCGAGCTTGATCAGCTCGTTGTCGAGGGCCTTGTCGAGACCGTGGTCCTGCTCGATCAGCTGGTGGCGGACCGCACCCTCGGGCAGCTCCGGGACGTAGAACAGGGGCTCCAGGTCGAGGTCCTGCGCCTTCCAGTGCGTGATCGCACGGTCGGTGTCCAGCAGCTCGGCATGGCCGACGGCCTCTTCGATCGTACGGAAGCCGAGCTCGGCGAGGAGCTCGCGGACTTCCTGGGCGATGAACTCGAAGAAGTTGACGACGTACTCGGCCTTGCCGGAGAACCGACTCCGCAGGGCCGGGTTCTGGGTGGCGATGCCGACCGGGCAGGTGTCGAGGTGGCAGACACGCATCATGACGCAGCCGGAGACGACGAGCGGCGCGGTCGCGAAACCGAACTCCTCGGCGCCCAGCAGCGCGGCGATGATGACGTCGCGGCCGGTCTTCAGCTGGCCGTCGGTCTGCACGACGATGCGGTCGCGCAGGCCGTTGAGCAGCAGGGTCTGCTGCGTCTCGGCGAGGCCGAGCTCCCAGGGGCCGCCCGCGTGCTTCAGCGAAGTGAGCGGGGAGGCGCCCGTTCCGCCGTCGTGGCCGGAGATCAGGACGACGTCCGCGTGCGCCTTGGAGACACCCGCGGCGACCGTGCCGACGCCGACCTCGGAGACCAGCTTCACGTGGATGCGGGCCGCCGGGTTGGCGTTCTTGAGGTCGTGGATCAGCTGAGCCAGGTCCTCGATGGAGTAGATGTCGTGGTGCGGCGGCGGGGAGATCAGACCGACACCCGGGGTGGAGTGCCGGGTCTTGGCGACCCATGGGTAGACCTTGTGGCCGGGCAGCTGGCCGCCCTCGCCGGGCTTGGCACCCTGCGCCATCTTGATCTGGATGTCGTCCGCGTTGACCAGGTACTCGCTGGTCACACCGAAGCGGCCGGAGGCGACCTGCTTGATGGACGAGCGGCGCGCCGGGTCGTACAGCCGGTCGGCGTCCTCGCCGCCCTCACCGGTGTTGGACTTGCCGCCCAGCTGGTTCATGGCGATGGCGAGGGTCTCGTGCGCCTCGCGGGAGATCGAGCCGTACGACATGGCGCCGGTCGAGAACCGCTTGACGATGTCGGAGACGGACTCGACCTCGTCGATGGAGATCGCCTCGCGGTCCGACTTACCGTTCTCATGCGTCTTGAGGGCGAACAGGCCGCGGAGCGTCATGAGGCGCTCGGACTGCTCGTTCACCCGGTCCGTGTACTTCTTGAAGATGTCGTACCGCTTGTTGCGCGTGGCGTGCTGGAGGCGGAAGACCGTCTCCGGGTCGAAGAGGTGCGGCTCGCCCTCGCGGCGCCACTGGTACTCGCCGCCGATCTCCAGCGCGCGGTGCGAGGCGGAGATGCCGGAGGCGGGGTACGCCTTGGCGTGCCGGGCGGCGACCTCCTTGGCGACGACGTCGAGTCCGGCGCCGCCGATCTTGGTGGCGGTGCCGTTGAAGTACTTCGCGACGAAGGCCTCGTCCAGGCCGACGGCCTCGAAGACCTGGGCGCCGCGGTAGGAGGCGACAGTGGAGATGCCCATCTTGGACATGATCTTCAGGACGCCCTTGCCGAGCGCGTAGATCAGGTTCCGGATGGCCCTCTCGGGCTCGATGCCCTCGATGAACGTGCCGGCCCGGACCAGGTCCTCGACGGACTCCATCGCCAGGTACGGGTTGACCGCGGCGGCGCCGTAACCGATCAGCAGCGCGACATGGTGAACCTCGCGGACGTCCCCGGCCTCGACCAGCAGACCCACCTGGGTGCGCTGCTTGGTACGGATGAGGTGGTGGTGGACGGCCGAGGTGAGCAGCAGCGACGGGATCGGCGCGTGCTCGGCGTCGGAGTGCCGGTCGGACAGGACGATCAGGCGGGCGCCGTTCTCCATGGCGGCGTCGACCTCGGTACAGATCTGCTCGATCCGGGCGGCGAGGGCCTCACCGCTGCCGCTGACCCGGTAGAGACCGGAGAGCGTGGCGGCCTTCATGCCCGGCATGTCGCCGTCGGCATTGATGTGTATCAGCTTGGCCAGCTCGTCGTTGTCGATCACAGGGAACGGCAGCGTGACGCTGCGGCACGACGCGGCGGTCGGCTCCAGCAGATTGCCCTGCGGGCCGAGCGTGGAGCGCAGCGAGGTGACGAGTTCCTCGCGGATGGCGTCCAGCGGCGGGTTGGTGACCTGCGCGAACAGCTGGGTGAAGTAGTCGAAGAGCAGCCGGGGGCGCTCGGACAGGGCGGCGATCGGCGAGTCCGTACCCATGGAGCCGAGCGGCTCGCCGGCGGTGCGGGCCATCGGCGCGAGGATGACGCGGAGCTCTTCCTCGGTGTAGCCGAAGGTCTGCTGGCGGCGGGTGACGGAGGCGTGCGTGTGCACGATGTGCTCGCGCTCGGGGAGATCCTCGAGCTCGATCTCGCCGGTCTCCAGCCACTCCTGGTACGGCTGCTCGGCGGCGAGGCCCGCCTTGATCTCGTCGTCCTCGATGATGCGGCCCTCGGCGGTGTCGACGAGGAACATCTTGCCGGGCTGCAGGCGGCCCTTACGGACCACCTTCGCGGGGTCGATGTCCAGGACCCCGACCTCGGAGGAGAGGACGACGAGGCCGTCGTCGGTGACCCAGTACCGGCCCGGGCGCAGACCGTTGCGGTCGAGGACCGCGCCGACCTGGGTGCCGTCGGTGAAGGTGACGCAGGCCGGGCCGTCCCAGGGCTCCATCATCGTGGCGTGGTACTGGTAGAAGGCGCGGCGGGCCGGGTCCATGGAGTCGTGGTTCTCCCACGCCTCGGGGACCATCATCAGCACCGAGTGCGGCAGTGAGCGGCCGCCGAGGTGGAGCAGCTCCAGGACCTCGTCGAAGGAGGCGGAGTCGGAGGCGTCCGGGGTGCAGACGGGGAAGATCCGGTCGAGCTGCTCGCTGCCGCTGTGCCCATGGTCGGCAGAGCCGAACGCGCTCGACGCCAGCTGGGACTCGCGGGCCTTCATCCAGTTGCGGTTGCCCTTGACCGTGTTGATCTCGCCGTTGTGCGCGACGAAGCGGTACGGGTGGGCGAGCGGCCAGCTCGGGAAGGTGTTCGTGGAGAAACGCGAGTGGACCAGCGCGACCGTGGTGGCGAAGCGGCGGTCGGAGAGGTCCGGGAAGAACGGCTCCAGCTGCCCGGTGGTGAGCATGCCCTTGTAGACGATCGTGCGGGCGGAGAGCGAGGGGAAGTACACCCCGGCCTCACGCTCGGCGCGCTTGCGCAGCACGAAGGCCTTGCGGTCGAGGGCGATGCCGGCGCTCGTACGGTCGGCAACGAAGAGCTGCCGGAACTCGGGCATGGTGGCGCGGGCGCCGTTGCCGAGGAAATCGGGGGTGACCGGGACCTCGCGCCAGCCGAGGACCTTGAGGCCCTCCTCGGCGGCGATCTTCTCAAGCTTCTGGACGGCCTCGGTGGAGTCGTCCGCGGGCAGGAAGGCGATGCCGACGGCGTAGGCACCGGCCTCGGGGAGGTCGAAGGGGACCTCTTCGCGGAGGAAGGTGTCGGGCACCTGGAGCAGGATTCCGGCGCCGTCACCCGAGTCGGGCTCGGATCCGGTGGCGCCGCGGTGTTCGAGGTTGCGCAGCACGGTAAGCGCCTGCTCGACCAGCTCATGGCTGGCCACACCGGTCAGAGTGGCCACGAACCCGACGCCACAGGCGTCGTGCTCGTTACGGGGGTCGTACATCCCCTGCTGGGCGGGGCGACCGTCCATGGGCGACCAGGCGTCGGAACGCATCGGCTCTCCCGTCGTCGTCGTGGCATATGCAGTGCCGAGGGACGACGTTGGCCCTCTGCGAAATTTCATGCAGGGTTACATAATGGGGCGCTTCTCAAGAAGCGGAAAGCCCGTTCCAACATGCGGACACCGCTCGTGGAGCGGCGGGGGGGTGGGTCGCAGTCGGAGGATCGGCGCCCGGGGGGCCGCAGAGAGCAGGCGTCGTTGCCTGCGGTGTCTACGGCTCATGCCCGGCGGAAAAGGAATCGAAACCGCCGAGTAACGGCTACTTATGTGGAGCCCTGTATAGGGACTCATTTTATGCCTACGGAGGGGTTTCGCCCAGAGGCGGTGGCCAAGACGTACGTCACACGGATGGCGCCCGGGTTACGGGCATGATCCCCGCGCACACCCCGGACCGTCCACGCGCGATGCCGGACACGCGCCACAATCGAGCCCGTCCGGCTTGCGAGGGCATATTGCGGACAGAACGACGAACGCAGGCCCGGTCACGCTCCCATGCGGAGCGAATGGGTCTCCCCCGCTCGAGCGAAGCCGAGGGCTCGGGGAATACCGACGGCTGCGCCGCATATGTGCGTGCCGTACCCCGCGAGCCCAGCGTGATCCGAACGAGCGACCCCAGGGGTTGTCCCGTCATCCCTGGCGGATCGGCGCGCGGCGTCGGATGCGCTGCATCGCAAGGCGGCCGGAAGTCCCCTAGTGGGGTCTCCCCTGCTCGAACGAAGTTGAGAGCTTGGGGAAGGAGCTACCAGGGCTTGTGGCCAACGCGGCGAGCGGACGTGCTGGGCGGCGCGACGGGGCAGAGCTTGCCGGGAGAGGCACTAGCTCCCGACGGCCACGCCGAACACCATGCCCAGCCCGTACGTGACCGCCGCAGCCGTACCACCGAGCACCAGCTGCCGCAGCCCGCTGAACCACCAGCTGCGCGCCGTCACCCTGGACACCACCGCGCCGCAGCCGAAGAGCCCGATGAGCGCCAGCAGCACCGCGGGCCACAGGGCGTGCGCTCCGAGCAGATACGGCAGTACGGGCAGCAGCGCACCCAGCGCGAACGCACCGAACGACGACACAGCGGCGACGAGCGGCGACGGCAGATCGCCCGGGTCGATGCCGAGCTCCTCGCGGGCGTGTATCTCCAGGGCCTGCTCCGGATCGCGGGACAGCTGCCGGGCGACCTCGCGGGCGAGTCCGGGCTCGACGCCGCGGGACTCGTACAGCGCGGCGAGCTCTTCCATCTCGTCCACCGGGTGCTTGCGCAATTCGCGGCGCTCGACGTCGAGTTCCGCCTGGACGAGTTCTCGTTGCGAAGCGACGGAGGTGTACTCGCCGGCCGCCATGGAGAACGCGCCGGCGGCCAGGCCCGCCAGACCGGTGATCACGAGCGTCTGCTGGGACACCGAGCCGCCCGCGACGCCGGTCATCAGCGCGAGGTTGGAGACGAGCCCGTCCATCGCACCGAAGACCGCCGGGCGCAGCCAGCCGCCGTTCACATCACGGTGGGTGTGGTTGTCCCGGTGCGCCTCATGCAGGACGGCGTCGGTCTCGATGATGGACACAGCTCTCCCCTTCTCCGGCAGCGGGATTCACTCGCTCCGCCCCCTCAACACCATCGAAAGTACGCACGAAAAGAGCCCCCCGCCAGCAAGCCAGGCCGTACTTACCTGCGCTCTGACCAGGTAAGTACGGCCTGCCTCAGGAGAGGGATCCCGTCATCCGACTGGCCCTTTTGTCACGCTTATCGGCCTTTGTCGGGTCTCCGCGTGGCACAGATCGGACAGGTACGAGAACTGGCTCGGTACGAGCGAAGGGTCGACGCGATGGAGTCGATTGCGGGCAATCCGGCAGAGCGGCGGACGGGCCGTACGGGTGCGGGCGGAACGGACGCGGGCAGTGCGGGCGCAGGCGGTGCGGCGGAGGCCGCAGAGTACGACGCGGACGCACCCGGCACGGGCCGATCAGCCCATGCGGACCACGCGGACCATGCCAAGCGCCTCGACCGGGCCGACCGGGCCCGCGGCGCGCTCCTGGGGCTCGCCGTGGGTGACGCCCTGGGCGCACCGGCGGAGAACTTGCGGCCGTCCGAGATCCGCCGCCGCTGGGGCCGGATCGAGGGCTTCGTCAGCGACGACCCGGCAGGCACCGATGACACGGAGTACGCGATCTTCTCCGGGCTGCTGCTCGCCCGGCACGGTTCGGCGCTGACCGTCACCCATGTCGAGCGGGCCTGGCACCTGTGGATCGCCGACCTGGACGAGGGGCCGTTCCGCGGCGCCGGGTTCAGCGAGCGCGGCACGCTGGAGAACCTGCGCCGGGGTCTCGCCGCCCCGATCTCCGCCCAGCACCGGCACGCCTGGAGCGACGGACTCGCGATGCGGGCGGCGCCGTTCGGCGTGTTCGCAGCGGGCCGGCCCGCGGAGGCCGCGCGCCTGGTCGCGGTCGACGGCCGGGTCAGCCACGACGGCGAGGGCATCTACGGCGGCCAGGCGGTGGCGGCCGGAGTGGCCGCCGCGATGGTCGGCGCCGGGGTCGCGTCCGTGATCGCGGCCGCGCTGTCCGTCGTACCGATGGACTCCTGGACGGCGCGCTCGCTGCGCCGCGCGGTGGCGGCCGCCCAGCGCGCGTATCCCGACCGCCTCACCACGGAGCGGGCCGTGCGCTCCGCGGTGGTGGTCGGCGGTTATCCCTGGACGGATCTGGCGCCGGAGGCGGTCGGCCTGGCGTTCGGCGCGTTCGCGGCGGCGCGCGGCGATTTCCGTGCGGCGGTGCTGACCGCGGTCAACATGGGCCGCGACGCGGACACGACGGCGGCCGTGGCGGGAGCGCTGGCCGGGGCACTGCACGGGGTGTCCGCGATCCCGCGGATCTGGGGCGAGGCGATCGGACCGGTCCGGGGCAGCTGTCTGCCGTCGATGCGGGGCTACCACGTCCTGGACATCGCGGAGCTGCTCACGCCGGACGAGACGGACGAGGCGGACGAGGCGGACGAGGCGGACGAGGCGGACGAGGCGGACCCGATGGACGGGGCCGGCAAGGCGGGCGGGGCAGTCGGCGGCACAGGCGAACCGGAGGTGGTGGTGTCATGACCACTGCACGCGACACTCGCCGCACCAGCGACCCCGCCTCCCTCCCTGCCCTGCCCGGGCTCCGCGCCCGGATCGAGGGACTGCTCCTCGGGCTCGCCTCGGGGGATGCCGCGGGATGGCCCGCCGCGCGCCACCGGGCGGCCCGGATGCCGGAGTGGACCCGGCGCCTCACCCGGGAGCTCGACACCTTCGCCGAGCAGAACGCCACCACCACCCTGCCCGTGCCGATCGCCCTCAACCAGCCACCCGAGCCGCTGCGGCTCGGACCGTCGGACGATGC
Source organism: Streptomyces sp. NPDC005151 (assembly GCF_053599875.1). Taxonomy (NCBI): domain Bacteria; kingdom Bacillati; phylum Actinomycetota; class Actinomycetes; order Kitasatosporales; family Streptomycetaceae; genus Streptomyces; species Streptomyces sp. NPDC005151. The sequence continues at coordinate 29,655 of NZ_JBSFYR010000080.1, forward strand.
CGAATGGGCCGCGTTCGCCGCCGGGACCGTGCTCGCCTCGGAGGCGGGGTCGCTGCACCACCTCTCCCCCGAGCGCCGGATGCAGGCCGCCATCGACCTCTCCTGGAACGCACTGGCCGCTGAGGTCGCCGCGGCTGCCGCGCAGGCGCCGGAGGTCGAGTCGGCGGTCCTCCCCCTGCGCGCACGGATCTCGGTCCGGGCCGGGCTCGGCAATCTCGCCGCCGGGCTGCGGCCGCCCGCCACCGGCCACGACAACCCGCACTATTTCGACGACGCGGCCTGTGTTCGGGCCGCCGTGCTGGCGGTCGTCCACCCCGGCGAGCCCGGACCCGCCGCCGAACTCGCCGAGTTCGATGCCCGATACACCCAGGACGGCGACGGTGTGCACGGTGCCCGTGCGATGGCCGCCGCGATCGCCGAGGCGCTGGGCGGGGCCGATGTCGACACCGTGGTGAACGCCGCACTCGCCCAGCTCCCCGCCGGCACCGAGATCGCCCGCAATGCCGCCCACGCCGTCCGGATCGCCCGGGACTTCGTCGGCGAGGCGGCGGGCGCCTTCGCGCTCGTACCGGTGCTGGAGCATCAGATCGTCGATCATGTGTACAGCTACGGGATCGCCGCCGCCGAGACCGTGCCGGTCGCGCTCGCCCTCGCCACCGCCGCCCGGGGCGAGATCGCCCAGGCCATTCCGGCGGCGGCCTGTCTGTCGCGGGTCGCGGACTCGGCGCCTGCCCTGGCCGGTGCGCTGACCGGCGCGCTCGGCGGTATCGCCGCCGTCCCGGACGGCTGGCGCGAGGCCTGCCGCACCCTCGCCGGGTGTGCGCTGCCCCGACTCGCGGGCACGGATCTCATCGAACTCGCCGGGCTGCTGACAGACACGGAACCAGCCCCTCCGGGTGGACAATTCGGGCATGACGCCCATGAAGCTCATGACACCCGCAGGGAACAAACCGCCCACCGCGCTCACCCTCGATGAACGGATCAGCGGCGCCCTCGTCGGCGCCGCCGTCGGCGACGCGCTCGGCGGCCCGGTCGAGGGCCGGTCCGCCGAGCAGATCGTCGAACGCCACGGCGGCCGGGTCACCGGCATCGTCGGCCCGTGGGACGGCGACGACTGGCGAACCGCCCGCCCCATCGCCCCGTACTACAAGGGCGACGGGCACGTCACCGACGACACCTTGATGACCCATGCTCTGGTACGGGTGTACGGCGCCGTACGGGACCATCTCGACGCGTACTCCGTGGCCGACCACCTCGTACCGGAGCTGATCGCGAACCCCCGCTGGATTCCGGAGCTGCAGGCCGAGGCGCTGCCACTGCAACGGGTCTTCCTCGCCGAGAAGTGGATCGTCGCCCGGCTCCACTACGGCCATGTCGATCCGCGCGAGGCGGGCTCCGGAAACATCGTGAACTGTGGTGCGGCGATGTACATGGCGCCGGTGGGCCTGGTCAACGCCGCGCATCCGCAGGCCGCGTACGCCGAGGCGCTGGACCTCGCGGGCGCCCATCAGTCGTCGTACGGGAGGGAGGCGGCCGGGGTCTTCGCGGCGGCCGTCGCCGCCGCCTGTGCCCCGGACGCGACGCTCGCCACCGTCGTCGACACCTGTCTGTCGCTCGCCAAGGACGGAACCCGGGCCGCCATCGAGGCCGTGTGCGAAGTGGCCGTCCAACACCAGGACTTCGAGACGGCGCTGGCACCACTGCGTGCCGCGGTGACCCCCTTCGACACCGTCGGACCCGACTACCGCTCCCCGTCCCTCGGCGCCCGCCGACCGTCCCGGCTGCACGCCATCGAGGAGCTCCCGATCGCCCTCGGGATGCTGCTCGTCGCGGACGGCGACTACCGGCGCGCGGTGCTCGGATCGGTGAACTACGGCCGCGACTGCGACTCGATCGCCACGATGAGCGGCGCGCTCGCGGGCGCGCTGCACGGCGAAGCGGCGATCCCCGCCACCTGGGTGAAAACGGTGGCAGAGGCCAGCCGCCTCGATCTGCACGCACCGGCGCGGACGCTGACGGACGTCGCCCGCGAGGTGTTCGTACGGGACACCGCCCGGCGGCGTGCGCACGAGGCGGCGTTCGCGGCACTGGCAGGCACGCCATGACCGTGCGGGTCACCTGGGTGCAGCCCGAGGACCTGATCGGGCACGAGCTGCGCCAGGCGGCCGAGGACGGCCGGGACGCGCGGCACATCGAGCGCCGGTGGTACGCGGCGGGCGGCGGACCCGCCCCGGAGCGCGCGGGCGCATCGAAATCCCCCGCGCCACCCGCCCTGCGCGCGCTCGCCGAGCGCCTGCTCGACGAACTCGCCGGGCTCACCTCGCCGTTGCATGTCGACGAGCCGACGGATCTCGCCGCGATCCGGGCAGCCTGCCCGTACTGGCCGGCGCCCCGCACGGACCCTCCACCGGCCGGTACGGCCCCGCTGGAGGCGGCGTGGCTGGGGCGTGCGGCCGGCTGCCTGCTCGGCAAACCCGTCGAGAAGCTGCCCCTCGCGGGGATCCGTGCGCTGGCCCGGGCCACCGGGAACTGGCCGCTCGCCACCTGGTTCACCGCGAAGGGCCTGCCCGCCGAACTGGCAGCCGCCCACCCCTGGAACCGTCGCTCCGCACCCACCTCGCTCGCCGAGAACATCGACGGGATGCCGGAGGACGACGACCTCAACCACCCGCTCCTGACCGTGCTGTTGATCCAGCGGCACGGGCCTTCCTTCGGTACCGCCGATCTCGCCCGGCTCTGGCTCGACGAACTCCCCGCGGGCCGCACGTTCACCGCCGAGCGGGTCGCGTACCGCAATCTGCTCGACGGCATCGAACCGCCGGACACCGCCCGGCACCGCAACCCGTTCCGGGAGTGGATCGGCGCCCTGATCCGCGCCGACGTGCACGGCTGGACCCACCCCGGCGACCCGGCGGCCGCCGCCGAGCAGGCACACCGGGACGCGGTCCTCACACACACCGGCAACGGTGTGTACGGGGCGATGTTCACCGCCGCGGCGCTCGCCGAGGCGGCCGGTGGCGACACGGATGTGCACGGCTGTCTGGCGGCCGGTCTGCGCGTCGTGCCGCCCCGCTCGCGGTTTGCGCACGCGGTCCGCACCGGGATCGACGCGGCCCGCGGTGAGGAGGACTTCGACGAGGTCGTCGACCGGCTGCACGCCGAGTTCGGCGCGTACCACTGGGTCCATGTACTGCCCAACGCCGCGCTGCTCGCCGCTGCCCTCACCCACGCCGACGGCGACTTCTCCGGATCCATCTGCCGTGCGGTGGCGGGCGGTTGGGACACCGACTCGAACGGTGCGACCGCAGGCTCGCTGACCGGCCTGCTGGCCGGCCGGCCCGAGGCGCTGCCCGACCGGTGGACCACCCCGCTGGGGAACCGGCTCGCCACATCCGTTCCCGGATTCGACTCCATCGGCTTCGACGCACTCGCCGAAATGACCCACCGGCTCATCCACGAGGAGGCACGCCGCCCATGACCGGCATCGCGGTGCTCGGCAGCACCAATATGGACCTTGTCGCCTACGTCGCACGGGCTCCGCAGCGCGGAGAGACCGTCACCGGACGGGAGTTCCGCACCGTCCCCGGCGGCAAGGGCGCGAACCAGGCCGTTGCCGCCGCCCGCGCGGGCGGCGACGTGATGATGATCGGCGCGGTCGGTGACGACGCGTACGGGGCGCAGCTGCGGTCCGGACTGGAGCACGCGGGCGTGGACACCGACCTGCTGCACACCGCGGAGGGCCCCAGCGGCACCGCGCACATCGTCGTCGACGACGCGGGCGGCAACTCGATCGTGGTGATCCCCGGCGCCAACGGCACCGTCACCTCCCTCGGCCCCGGTGAGATGGCCGCCATCGCGGGCGCCGACCTGCTGCTCCTGCAACTGGAACTGCCGCTGTCCACTGTGCTGGAAGGGGCGCGGGTCGCCCATGCGCAGGGTGTACGGACGATTCTCACCCCCTCCCCCGTGCAACCGTTGCCGGACCAACTCTTCGACACCGTCGATCTCTTGATTCCCAATGAGCACGAGGCCGCCGCGCTCTCGGGGCACTCCGATCCCCACGCGGCGGCGGACATCCTGCTCCGGCAGGTTCCCGAGGTCGTCATCACGCTCGGCGCGAAGGGCTGCCTGTACGCGTCCCGGGGCACCGAAAAGATCCACTTCCCCGCGCCCGAGGTCACCGCCGTGGACACCACCGGCGCCGGGGACACCTTCGTCGGCACGCTCGCCGTGGCGCTCGGCGAGGGGCGTTCCGTACCGGACGCACTGGCCTGGGCGTCGTCGGCCGCCGCGCTCTGTGTGCAGAAGCCGGGTGCCTCGACCTCCATGCCGTACCGCAGCGAGATCGACGCCGCATGACCGCGCCCGGGGAAGCGCCCCTCACCGGTCTGCGGGTCCTCGACCTCGCCACGCTCTTCGCGGGCCCCCTCGCGGCCACCATGCTCGGCGACTTCGGCGCCGAGGTGATCAAGGTCGAGCATCCGCGCAGGCCCGATCCGTCGCGCGGGCACGGCCCGGCGAAGGACGGCATCGGTCTGTGGTGGAAGCTGCTCGGCCGCAACAAACGCAATCTGACCCTCGACCTCTCCGCTCCCGGCGGGCGCGACGTCCTGCTGCGGCTGGCCGCGTCCACCGATGTGATCATCGAGAACTTCCGGCCGGGGACGCTGGAACGGTGGGGCATCGGCTGGCAGGAGCTGCACGCCGTCAACCCGCGGCTGGTGCTCACCCGGGTCACCGGCTTCGGCCAGTTCGGCCCGTACGCGCACCGCGCCGGCTTCGGCACCCTCGCCGAGGCCATGAGCGGGTTCGCCGCGATCACCGGGGAGCCGGACGGGCCGCCGACCCTGCCGCCCTTCGGGCTCGCCGACTCGATCGCGGCACTCGCCACCGCGTACGCCGTGATGGCGGCGCTGGCCGGGCGGGACCGCACCGGGGAGGGGCAGGTCGTCGACATGGCGATCATCGAGCCGATCCTGACCGTGCTCGGCCCTCAGCCGATCTGGTACGACCAGCTCGGATACGTCCAGGAACGCACCGGTAACCGCTCGCGCAACAACGCCCCACGCAATACGTACCGCACGTCCGACGGTCAGTGGGTCGCCGTGTCCACGTCCGCCCAGTCGATCGCCGAACGGGTGATGCGTCTGGTCGGCCGCGCGGAACTGATCGACGAGCCGTGGTTCGCGTCCGGCGCCACCCGCGCCGACCACTCCGACGAACTCGACGAGGCGGTCGGCAACTGGATCGCCCGGCACACCCGCGACGACGCGATCTCCGCGTTCGAGAAGGCGGAGGCAGCCATCGCGCCGATCCATGACATCCGGGACGTGATGGAGGACCCTCAGTACCGGGCCCTGGACTCCATCACCGAGGTCCCCGACCCGGAGCTGGGCCCGCTGCGTATGCAGAACGTCCTCTTCCGGCTGTCCGGGACCCCGGGGGCGATCCGCTGGGCGGGCCGGCCGCACGGCGCGGACACCGACGAGATCCTCACCGGGCTCGGTCTGACCGATCCGGAGATCGCCGCACTGCGGGCGGGGAGCGTGCTGTGACGGCGGCGGCAGCAGTGCCTCTGACCTGGCTGTACGTCCCCGGGGACCGGCCGGACGTGGTGCGCAAGGCGCGCGACTCGGGCGCGGACGTGGTGATCGTCGACCTGGAGGACGCGGTCGCGCCGGACCGCAAGGCGTATGCACGGTCCGCCACCGCCGACCTCCTCGCCGAACCGCGCGCCGGCACGGACGGTGTGCCGATGCACGTCCGGGTCCACACCGAAACCGACATCCTGGCCCTGGCCGGACTGCCCGGCCTGGCCGAACTGCGGCTGCCCAAGATCACGCATGCCGCGACCGTCCATCACATCGCGGCTCTGGCCCCCGGCGTCGCGCTCTGTCCGCTGCTGGAGTCGGCGCTCGGCATCGAGCACGCCTACACGATCGCGGCGTCCCACTCCCAGGTCCGTTCCATCGCCATCGGCGAGATCGATCTCCGGGCCGATCTGGGCGTACGGGACGACATGGGCCTGGACTGGTCGCGCAGCCGGGTGGTGGTTGCCGCCCGCGCGGCGGGGCTTGCCCCGCCGACCCAGTCGGTGTTCCCGGACGTCCTGGACCTGGA
>NZ_JBSFYR010000081.1:0-34917 GCF_053599875.1 Streptomyces sp. NPDC005151
GCCCGTCGAGTACGAGACCAACCACTACATGGAATCCACGAAACCCCAGGTCACAACCACCATCTGAGATCTCTACCGAACCCGGGGCGGTTCACGGCGACTCTTTCGAGTTTGTACAGCAGGTGGGGCGCACTGTGGGCGGGTACTTTCCATCCCCGCGATCCGGCGGTTGGCGGTGTTGATGGAGAAGCATGTGATCCGAATGCCATCGGCATCGCCGATCTGGAGCCCAGCGCCGAAATGTGGCCGCCTCTCACGCACGATGGCGCGTCCCCGTAGGCCGCCCAGTCCGACCGTCGTCGGCGAGTTCGGCGACCCAGGCGCCACATTTCCATCTGATGCGGGCGAGGAGGCGTATGGAGGCATCGGCGGGCACGATGCTGCGTCCCCTCCCAGCCGCGGGGCATGTTCCAGTAGGGGTAGCGCCGAGGTAAGCCCAAAAGCCGCCAGTACTTGATCTTGATGTCCTGTGTGACTCCTCTGCGCCGCCCTTTTTACGTCGTCAAGGCTGCGTTCGTGCGTTCGTCGTGTTCGCGCAGCATCCGCATGACGGTGGGGGGGTGAGGGGTGCTGGCCCTTCTTTGCGCCCGTGGTGATGACGAGCCGGGCGGCGATGTCGCGCAGGCTCATCTCCTGGCCACGTAGATGGAGGGCCATGGACAGCATGGAGTCGTCGGTGACGCCCGCGCCGCCGATGGTCTTGCCGCGCTTGCGGGCGCTCTCGTGGCCTTCGAGGGTGCGGTCGCGGATGTACTCGCGTTCCATGCCGGACATGGCCGCCAGCACGGTGAATACGATGCCGGAGGGGTCGTGCGAGCCCTTCAGCTCCCCGGTGAGGAACTCCAGGCCGACATCGTTCGCCTTCAGCTCCTCGGCGAGCATGGCGAGTTCGATGCCGCGGCCGAGGCGCTTGTGTTCGTGGACGACGAGGGTGACGCGCACGCCGGAGGAGCGGATCTCACCGGCGAGCTTCACGGCGGCCTCCAACTCGGGGCGCCTGTGCGCGAGTGGAGATCTTCTCCGAGAAGACCCGGGTCACCCCGGCCTCGGCAAGGGAGTCGAGCTGCGCGTCCAGGGACTGCCGGGCGGTCGAGGCGCGGGCGTACCCGAGGCGGACGTGCCCGACCGGTGTGGTGCCGGCGCTCGCGGGTCTGGGCAGTTCGGTCCAGGCTGAGCCCGGCTTGCGCACGGCGGGGGTCGGCACGTTGAGCACCTTGGCGAGTTGGGGCACGAGGCGGAAGCGGGCGGTGTGGTACTGGATGGCCACCTTGTTCTTGCCGGTGCGGCACGGCGAGCCCGCCGGGGCGGCGCAGGTGGACATCGGACAGTCGTGCGATTCTACGCGCTTGAAGTCGTCGCTTACGAGCCCTGACTGTTTCATAGATGCGTTTCAGGTGTCCGGCCGTTTGCAACAACCCATGAAACATGAAACTCGCAGCATGATCGGCGGCTGTCGCCGTGTTTCACAGGCGACCACCTATGAAACAGAACGCGCGGCGCCCGAAGGCATCACCGTGCCGCCTGAGGAACGACCACGGTCGGCCCTCGTAGCAACCCGCGCTGTTCGGCCCCGCATTGCAGCGATGCGGGGCCGAACAGCGCAGTCGTGTCCGCCGGTCCACAGGCGATCACTCGTCGACCACTGCCCCAGCTCACCCTTCTCGCGGTCGGCGGAGTTGGCATGAGCAGTTCGGCGAGGCGACGGTGGTCGTGATGGCGCGGGCGGTCCGGGGCAGACTCCGCTTCTCTGAGCCGGCTAGATCCCGGTGTCGGGGTCGGTCATTCGTTGCGGAGCTTGCCGAACTCTTCGATCAGCACGGGATATTGCTCTCCGCCGTGTCCGGCGGCGATCGCCCGGTCGGCCATAGTCTTGAGCAACTTCGGCAGTTCGGCGTTCACCCCCACTGCCTCGCTCTCCTCGATCAGGTGCTCCATCGCCCGTGCGTCGGTCTCCAGGGCGGATACCTCGGCCGGGAAGGAGCCGCTGTCGATCTGCTCGGCGTATCCAGGCAGCCATTCGGCCACACCGGCGGCGATCTGCCGCGCGAACGGTGCATACGTCGCGGCGTCGACGCCAGTCGTCCTGAGCATGGCCGTGCCCTGGAGCCACGCGTTCAGGACGCTCCACATCATGGCCAGGCCGGCCACGTCGTACAGCGACGCAAGCCCATGGTCCGCCCCCAGGTAGGCGACGGTGCCGAGCGCGCCGAGTGTCGACTCGTGCGCCTCGAAGTCCGTCTGCGGCCCGCTGTGCAGAATCACCGCATCGGCGGTGCCGATGGCCGACGGGACGGCCATGATGGCGCCGTCCAGGTAGCGGGCACCACGCTGCTCGGCCCATCGGGCGGCTTCCCTGGCCTGGGCCGAGCTCCCCGAGGTCAGGTTGATCAACATCGTGCCGTCCAGCTCGACATCGTTCGCGCCGAGGAGCTCGTACAGGGCCGGGTAGTCGGTGACGCAGATGATCGTCAGCGAACCCGCCTTGAGCGCGTCGCCAACGGTCGGCGCTAGCCGTGCACCCTCGGCCACCAGTTGGTCAGCTTTGGAGGACGTGCGATTCCACACGGTGGTGGGATGCCCGGCTTTCAGGAACGCGCCGGCGAGTGCCTGGCCCATCAGGCCGAGTCCGATGATGGTCACGGGTGTTTCGGTGCTGTTGTTCATGACAGCATCGTCAACGTTGATACCGGTGTGAAGGTCAAGCGAGGTTGCGATGCGGATCGGGGAACTGAGTCGTCGGACGGGAGTCCACACTCATCAGTTGCGCTACTACGGGGCCCAGGGGCTGCTGGAGGCGGACCGTGGCGCCAATGGTTATCGCGAGTACGACGAGAACGCCGTACTGCGGGTGAAGCAGATCCGGCACCTGCTCGGTGCCGGTCTGTCTTCCGAGGACATCGCGTACATGCTGCCATGTGCGCTCGGAGAGGCCCCGGAGCTGCCCAGGTGTCCCGAGTTGCTGGCCGCGATGCGGTCACGGCTGCAGCGACTGAACGATCAGATGGCCAGCCTCGCCCAATCTCGCGACGCTCTTGCCGCCTACATCGATGCGGCCGAGCGAACGGGCAGCGAGAGCTATCCACCCTTTGACGATGCTGACTTGGAGCCTGTCCCCGCCTAAGGAGCCGCGGTGTTGGCCACGGCCCGAGCAGTGCCAACGCAACGGCGGCAACGCCGTCCCGGGGCTGCGGCCGGATGTGCGCCCTCCTGTCTCCCGTCGCCTTGACTGTGCCCGCCAAGACGCCGTGACTGGGCCGGTGTTCTGTCGCGTCAGGCAACTGCACCGAATCCGGAGGCGGCTGGTTCCTGCTCGCGGAGCTGAGTGAAGTCGACGTTCAGCTTCGGGTCGTACGCCTCGGGCTGGATGCCGAGTTCGTGGGTGGAGTACTCGCCGAACCGTTTGATGTGCTCGGTCAGGTACGGCGAGATGTGGGCCAGGTCCTCGGGGTCGATCTCCCAGCCCTCCTCCAGGAGCTGGCGGACGATCTCCGCGATGTCCAGGGCGTTGTGGAAGATGACCGCGTTGGTGAGCAGGGCGTTGAACTTCATCGTCTTCTCCTGCTCGATGGGGTCGTTGTCGGCGATGACGCCCTGGTTGCCGAAGCCGACCCACTGGGAGAACCGGTTGAACGACTCGACCTTGTTCGTCGCCGCGGTCACCCGCCGGCGAAGCGGCGCGTCCGAGAGGTAGCGCAGCAACTACCTGGCCAGCCCCGACCTGCGCCGCGAGATCCACGGCGGCCTCCAAGTCGTGGAGAACTGGAACAGCGCGAACACCGTCCTGCACTACGGCAAGGACGGAGCCCTGACCGGCCCGGACAAGGAGCATGCCGAGACGTCGATGCTTGCGCTCCACCTACTGCAGTCCGCGCTCGTGCACATCAACACCCTGCTCGTCCAGCGGGTGCTCACCGAACCGGTGTGGGCGAAGAAGCTCACCGACGGGGACCGGCGCGGCCTGACCGCACTGTTCTGGTCCAACATCAACCCCTACGGCACGTTCCGGCTGGAGATGGACAAGCGGCTCGACCTGGCGCCGAGCGCTGCCGTACCCCACCCCCGAACCCCGCTGGATGCCGCCCACGCCCATCCGGCAGAGCCATAGGAAAGGGACTGTCACCCATTGGCTGTGTCGGTGCCAAGGGCGCGACCGTGCAGCTGGACTCGGTGAGGGCGAACGGCCTCTTGGCGGCGAAGCTCCTGCGTGCCCGGCAGTCCGCGGCCCGCAGCCTCTCGGCGGGTGACGACCTGCTGGTCGTGCTTGATGCGGGTGAGGAAGAAGTCCCGGACGTCCTGGGCGAGCAGCTTTGGCACCTCCATCGCGGCGAAGTGGCCGCCGCGGTCGAACTCCGACCAGTGCCTGATGTCGTACAGCCGCTCGGCCAGCGGTCGCACCGACTGGGTGATGTCGTGTGCGAACACCGCCACGCCGACCGGTACCGGGCACGGCTCGATCCGCCGCGGAGAATCGTGGTGCAGCCGTGCCGAGGAAGCGGCGGTGGCGGTCAGCCAGTACAGCGAGATGTTGGTGAGCATCCGCTCGTCGCTGATCGGTGAGCGAGGGTCGTTCCACTGTGCGAAGCGCTCGGCGATCCAGGCCAGCTGGCCGACCGGTGAGTCGGTCAGCGCGTAGCCGATGGTCTGCGGGGTGGTGGCCTGCAGGGTCTGGTACGGCGGGCGATTGGCCATCAGCTGCCTGGGGAAGGATGTCTTCTACATCCCCGGTGGCAAGCGGGAAGGCGCAGAGAGCGACCTGGATCCGTGAGGCCGGCATGGGTGAGGGGATGCAGCTCCGCCCACGCCGGGCAACCCCAGTTGGGGTCCCTGCGCGGCGTGGAACGCGGTGAAGAAGGTGCCGAACAGGCCGCCCGTCACGATGGCCAGCAGGCTCCCGGCGATGCTCAGGCCGAGGCTGGCGCCCACCACGCCGGTGAGCGCGGTGGCGACGTTCGCGTTGGGATCCCATGGGGACGGCGTCCTTGATCGTGCCGACCGCGGTCACCAGGGCGTCCGTGAGGACCGGGCCAGGAGTCGGAGAGCCGACCATGTGCTGGTCGTCGTCGATGGTGCCGCGGACGGTGACGCCAGGCAGTTCGTACAGCTGGGTCAGTATGGTCGTGAAGCCGTCCCAGACCGTCTTGCCCTGGCCTATGGGCAGGTCGAAGAAGTTCTGGTCCCCTGTGCTCGGCCCGAACACCACGACGGTACCGCTCGCGGTGACCCGGTCGATCGCCTCGGCCAGACTCGTCCCGCCGACCGACTCGTTGATCAGATCGAAGAGCCCGGACGCCGAGGCGGGTGTCGCCACAACCTCGGCCGCGCCGAGGGCACGAAGGTCCTGCGTATGCCGCTCCGTCGCGACGGCGACGACGTACGCGCGCTGCGCAGCGGCGAGCTGGACCTGCAAGTGGCCCAGGGCTCCGCCGCGCCGGTGACCAGAACGCGATGGCCGGGCCTGAGGCTGCCGGTACGCAGGGTACGAAGAGCGGTCGTCCCCGCCATGGGAAGTGCCGCCGCCGCGGTGTCCACCTCCGGCGGCAGCGTGCCGATCCGGTTGGTGGACACCGCGACGGACTCCGCCCAACCGGCCTCGTCGGCCAACGCGACGACGTGGGTACCGGCCACGGGACCGGACCCGTCGGCCGCGGCGCGCGTCACCACTCCGGCCACGTTCTGACCGGGCCGCCAGCCCTCGGCTCGCGCGGCAAGAAGGCGCAGCTCACCACGGTTGAGCGAACTGGCCCGGATCTGGATCACCGCCTCTCCTGGCTGGGAGTCCGGCTCCGGCACGTTCCGCATGGCCAGGCCGCCGGGGGCACCGAGCGGGGTCACCAACGCTTTCATGATCGTCCCCTTGGAGTAGGCGGACCGCTACGGGCCTCGGTGTTCGCCCGGGTGGACACGCCCTTCTCCTTCGGGAGCGGTGTGCCCGCAAGGTCGGGAGCGCGTTACCAGCCTCGGTCGCGCCCGTTACGGAAACCGGTCTCTGTTGCCCCCCGGTGTCGCGCACCCGGGATCAGGACCGTCGTCGCGGCGACCGGAGGGAAGGTCAGCCCAGCTTCATGACGTAACCCGCGTGGTGCAGTTCGTCGCCCTTGAACTCTCCGTAGGCCCAGAAGCCGAGGTCGTCCAGGTAGTCGATGCGGTCACCGTCGACCCAGTAGCTGCCCTGATAGGCGTGCAGTCGGCCGCCGCGGGTCTCGTCGTAGCGGCCGTCGGCGGTGAACTCCTGGTGCAGGAAGTCGTTCCTGTCGATCCAGACGCCGACCCGCGGGCTGCCCGTCAGGTCCGGTGCGGCCGGGATGCCTGCCTCGGGGGAGGTGGCCCGGCCGGGGGCGGCAGTGCCGGCCCACAGAACGGGCACGCCGTCCGCGAGCAGTGCGCGGACCTGCTCCGGCCGGGACATGAGCGTGGCCACCGCGCTCGGTACGTCGGCGGCGAGTGCGTCGGGCACCACCAGGAAGTCGGTGGTGTTGCCCGGGGTCAGCGTCGCGACGTACTCCGAGCGGCGGCCACGGCCGCCGACCAGCGCGATGGTGTCGACGACGGCGGGGACGACGGTCATGCCGGTGCAGTCGACAACGATGGCGTTGTCGTCTCCCGCTGCGGTGATGATGCCGGGGCCGACGCCCACGAGCGGGGAACCGACGAACAGCACGTCGGCGCCGGTCATCGTACCGATCAGCGGGTCCGTCGTCAGGATCCGGGCGTTGGTGAACAGCACAGGGCGGCCCGCGTCGTTCGCGAGGATCTCGTCGAGGGCCTTGGCGTTCCAGGCCGCGACGTCCGTGCCGGTGAGGCCCGTGTCGGTGGTGCTCATTGCGTGCTCCTCAGATGAGTTGGGTCATGGGGCGGCGCGGTGCGCGAAGCGCGCTCCAGTCGGCCGAGGCCCGTGGTCCACGGCTTCAAGCCGCTGTCGCATCACCAGACTCTCCGCGCCCCGAAAACGGAACCAGGCCGCCCTGTCCCTAGGTGTCGGACACCTACGATCCGTAAGGGCGCGTCGGCCGGCGGACCAGGGCAGCCTCACGCAGACGGCACAAGGCCCAGAAGGTCATCGGCGATCTCGTTGAGGTGGATGTGGTGTGCGGTTTGGAGGCGATGAAGACGAACGTCTCGCCGACCCGTCGAAGTCGGTGACAGCCGGTAGCCGAGTATCTGCCGCACCGCGCTGCTGGTGCGGGACGCGAAGGCTCTGGCCGCTCGCGATGCTGGGTGCGCGGCACCCAGGAAGCGCTCACCTGGGCATACGGCGGCCTGGCTACCGTCGGGCGCCGGGCCGACCGTGGAGGCATGACCAGCAACGACACGCCCCACGACCCGCACCCGTACATCGGGATGTGGGTGACCGCAGATGGATTCATCCGTCAGGAGCTACTGCCGAACGGCCGCTACGACGAGGCCCGCGGCAACCGGCAGAGCGCCTACACCGGCCGCTACACCGTCACCGGCAGTCACCTCGACTACGTCGACGACACCGGCTTCACCGCCACCGGCGACATCCGCGACGGAGTCCTCTTCCACGAGCACCTCGTGCTGTACCGCGAGGGCGACGAGCGCGCCCGGCAGGGAGCCTGACCATGACGGAGGTCCAGTGCGGGTGACCGCCTCCGCCACCCCGGATCAGGTGTGGGACCGCATCAGTGACTTCTACGCCCTCCACACCTGGCAGCCGTTGATCACAGCAGCCATCACTGACCCGGAGCACGCCGACACCCGCGTTCTGCCGCGGGTGTCGGCGGCACCGCGGTCGAGCAGCTCATCGAGCAGACCGGCCGCTCCTGCCGCTACCGGTTCCTGAGCGCTCCCCTGCCCGTACAGGACTCCGAGGGCCTACCCGCCGTCCACGACGACCCCGACTCGGGGCAGTGCCGGGGTCACCTGGGATGCCACGTTCGAACCTGCCGGCGCCGACGAGAAGACGTCAAGGCCGTGATCACCGCAATTCTGCAGGCCGACCCGAAGCCCTCAAGTAGTCCCTCAGACGACCTTCTATCCTCGGTTCGCCCTGGAGGCGGCACCGAAGGACGGCTTCCATGTGCTGCGTCACACCTACGCCTCGATTCTGCTGGAGTCGGGAGAGTCGGTGGTGACGTTGGCGCAGTGGCTCGGGCACTCCTCGCCGGCCATCACGCTCGGTTACTATGCTCACTTCATGCCGGAGGCTGGGAGTAAGGGCGCGCGGCGATCGATGGGCTGATCGGGAAGCAGGGAGTTTCGCGTGCCAGTCAAAACTCCCCAGATTCTCCCCAGGGCTGATCGTGGCCGATGGACCGGCTATGCGCGCTTGGAGCTGTTCGTGGATTGCAAGGCTAAAGACTTGGGTGGCCTGGGAAAATGCTGAATGAGGTGACTGCGACCCGCTATATCACGCCCTTGCGTGAAGGCGGCTCGCTCCCCGGGATCGTCGAGGCCGACGATCTCGGTACGTACGTCATGAAGTTGCCCACCTGGAAGCGTTGACCTGCGGAGATTCGACTTAATCAGCCTCGGAACTGCGGAGATGGGTCTTTCGGGATCTTTCAGGGTGGGGCCGCGTTACGTAGCCGATTCTCCCCACGCGCTCCCCAGCAGAGTCTGTACTCCCCAGATTCTCCCCGTAGACGCCCTGCGGCAGAGACCGAGGCGGTCTTGGATGGTGACCCACCTGAGGCGTTGCGGCAGGCACGCTGAGTTACTTGTTGCCGCGAGGCAGAAGCCTGTATGCAGGTTCTCGGGTGATAGGCCGACTCGTTCGCCACATCGAAGTGATCGCGCTGGAAGGCGACAGCTGCGAAATGAGCGGACAGTACCTCGGGTGGATTTCCGCCGAGCACGCGGGAATAACCAACATCAACTGACCCGACGAAGGCTTTCCGCCGGCAGGAAAGAGGCACGATCCAGACGGCCCTGACACGCGCAGGCAACTTCGATCTGTTCCCGATGACGCACCACGTGGAGTGCGTGGCGATCCTTGAGGCTTCCGAAAAGGGCCGCTGAACTGGGCCTATGTCCAGTGTGCATGGGGTGCGTCAGGACGTCTCTTCACGGCACCACTGTAGGTCGCTCCGCTGCCCCGACAAGGGAACTCGCCCCGCCGCGACCTGCTCGCCCTTCCGGGGCGCCGACGGCGCGTCCGCCCCTTGGCGGCGGTCGATCAGCGACAGGAGCGGGCCGGTCATCGAGGTGGTGACCACCGCCATCACCAGCAGCGCCAGATACAGGCCGGAGGTGAGCACTCCGGCGCTGTACCCAGCCTGGAGCAGGACGATCTCGGTGAGCCCCCGGGTGTTGAGCATGACGCCGACGCGAAGCGCCTCGGCGCGCCCCTCCCCGCCCAGGCGGGAGACCGCGTAACCGCCGCCGATCTTGGAGAGCACGGCCAGGACCGTCGCCAGGATCGCCACCAGCCAGGGGACGCCGCCCGAGGCCGTCCATATCTTCAGCCCGGTGGCGATGAAGAAGACCGGCACCAGCCACAGGCCCAGCGTGGACACCCAGCGGACCGATGCGTCCCAGTGCGGCGAGTCGGGCGGGATGATCAGCCCCACCACGAACGCGTCGAAGATCGCGGTGAGCCCCCGGGACTCCGCCACGTCCGCCGCCAGGCGGCTGTGGCCGGCGTTGGCTGGACGGTCATGCCAGGGGGAGGGGTGACGAACCCGTCGGGATGGAGGCTGCTGGGGTGGAGTGCGCCGACGGAGCCTGTGCTCCGCATGCAGGCGGCGAGGTCCCCCTGCCAGACGTGCATCGCGTAGGTCTCGACCCTCACGGTCCACTGGCCTGGAGGGTGCTCGGTCACGTCGCGGGCGTTCACCGGGCTGGGAAAGCAGCGCGAGTTCGGTGAGGTTCACAGGCGGTTCCTTCGAGGGGGAGGGCAGAGCGGCCCCCCGTTGGTGGGGAGTTGCGAGGTCAGCGACGGGCGGCCGTGCGGGATGTGTCCGGAGGTGCGGCGGCCGGTGCCTTCGTGGGCGGCGCGGGCGGCTGGCCCGTTGCCGCGGTGGGCCAGGCGGCGGGGTTGCTGAAGTCGGTGCGGGGGGCGGCGTCCCAGCTGACGACGGGACCGGATGCGGCTTACTGCGAGGGGATGACTTCGATGCCATGGGGGTGCAGGACGTATCCCCACGCCAGGTCCTGGCCGGCGGCGGTCGATTCGGTGACCGACATGCGGGTCGGCGGGGAGCCGTCCGGGGTGATCAGGTTGTCCAGGTGCGGCTGGGCCACTGGTCTCCGCCGGTGAGCGCGGCCCCCATCTCGGGCGGCGCCCCTCGAGGAGGTCGCTGCCCAGCTCCTCCCATCCGACGGCGACGTCGTCCACGAGATGCCGCGTCATCGCGTCCAGGTCACGGTCGAAGCGGTGCCCGGCTTGTCAGGCATGGCGACGCACCATTTCGCTCAGTGGTTGATGTTGCTGCCCGTCACACGCTAAGCGGCCGCTGACGGGGCCGCCACTGTTCACGGGCGGCCGGCGTTCCTCTTCGTCAACCAGGACCGACAGGCCCAGCGGGCGATCCCCCCGACAGCGAGGGAGAGCAGGATGGCGCCCCAGTCGATGACGTGCGGCAGTCCGGGGAAGAAGGCGAAGAAGCCGAGGGTGACGACGAGGGCCGCGACGAACGCGGCGATCCCGGCCTGCCGTCGGGTCCGCCCTGCCTCGTCCTGCTCCTGCTGCTGGTCGTTCATGGACGGCATCAGAAGAACCTCGCTGTCCGGGCTGTGGTTCTGCCCGACGGGACAGTTCACCGCTCCGAGCGATCAGGGTGTCGGCGTGCTGACCAGCAGCAAGTGCGGTCGCCCGCCCGCTCGGTGGGAGCGGGCGGGCGACCTGGTGGGGGTGGGGTCAGTTGGTGACGATGGCCGGGTCGCTCACTCCGGACGCGCCGGTCTCGACGTGTCCGGCGAAGCGGCGCAGGAAGGTGCTGTCCGTGTCGGAGACGACCGACACGTCGTACCAGCGCCGGCTCCTTCCCAGCTTCACCGTGTGGTTCGCGACCGCGCCCGGGCGCACGGTGACGGTCTCGTCCTGGCCCCCGTACGCGTTGGTGACCGTGAGGTGGGCGACGCCGGTGCCCGGGTTGGTCAGGGTCAGGTCGAGGTTGGCGGTGGTCGCGTTGTGGCGGGCGGTGACCTCGGGGCCCGCCTCCGCGCCCGGGTTGCGGAAGGTACGCAGGAAGCCGTTCGGGCCGTGGACGGTCAGGTCCGTCACACCGTTCGAGTACTGCGTGTTCCAGGTGTCGGCGATCGACTTACCCGCCTCGGTGGTGTAGGTCCAGGGAGCATCGGTGCGGTTCGCCGAGGTGACGTAGAACTGCGCACCGGCCTCCGGGCCGCCGCTGAAGGCGAGCGTGAACTTGCCGGTGCTCGTGTTCGCGGAACCGTCCACGCACGGCTCGTACTTGAGCGGTCGGGTCCGCTTGGAGCCCGGCTCCTGCTTCGGCATGGTGCCGACGGCCGGGGCGGTCGGGCGGAAGTCGGGGTGACGGTTGCGGTCCGGCGGGTAGTACCCGTCGGTCGACGGCAGGGCGGCCGGCTTGGTCTTCGTACGGGCGAAGTCGAACGCGGAGCTCAGGTCACCGCAGACAGCCCGCCGCCACGGCGAGATGTTGGGCTCCTGGACCCCGAAGCGGGCTTCCATGAAGCGGATGACCGAGGTGTGGTCGAAGGTCTCGGAGCAGGTGTAGCCGCCGGTGCTCCAGGGCGAGACGACGAGCATCGGAACGCGCGGGCCGAGACCGTACGGGCCGGCGACGTAACCGGTCTTGCCGGGGAAGTAGTCGAGGGCCGTGGGAGTCGTCGACAGGCCCTGGGCGGCGGAGCCGGGGGCGTACGGCGGCACGATGTGGTCGAAGAAGCCGTCGTTCTCGTCGTACGTGATGAAGAGAGCGGTACGGGCCCACACCTCGGGGTTGGACGTCAGCGCGTCCAGCACCTGCGCGATGTACCAGGCGCCGTAGTTCGAAGGCCAGTTGGAGTGCTCGGAGAAGGCCTCGGGCGCCGCGATCCAGGAGACCTGCGGCAGCCGGTCCGCCTGGACGTCGGCCTTGAGGATGTCGAAGAAGCCATCGCCCGCCTGGGCGTCGGTGCCGGTGCGCGCCTTGTCGTACAGCGGGTTGCCGGGCTGCGCGGTGCGGTACTGGTTGAAGTACAGGAGAGAGTTGTCGCCGTAGTTGCCGCGGTAGGCGTCGGGGATCCAGCCCCAGCGGCCGGCGGCGTCGAGGCCGTTGCCGATGTCCTGGTAGACCTTCCAGGAGATGCCGGACTGCTCCAGGCGCTCGGGGTAGGTCGTCCAGCCGTATCCGGCCTCGGCGTTGTTGAGGACGGGCCCGCCTCCAGTGCCGTCGTTGCCGGTGTGGCCGGTCCACAGGTAGTAGCGGTTCGGGTCGGTGGAGCCGATGAACGAGCAGTGGTACGCGTCGCAGATGGTGAAGGCGTCGGCGAGGGCGTAGTGGAAGGGGATGTCGTCACGCGTCAGGTGCGCCATCGTCGTGGCCGTCTTCGCGGGCACCCACTGGTCGTACTTGCCCTTGTTGAACGCCTTCTGGCCGCCCGCCCAGTCGTGGTTGAGACCCTGGAGGAACTCCATGCCGAGGTCGTCGCCCGGGGGCCTGAAGGGCAGCACCTCCTTCTTGTTGGCGTCCTCCTGCTGCCATACGGACTTGCCGCTGGGCAGTGTGACGGGACGCGGGTCACCGAAGCCCCGTACGCCCTTCATCGCACCGAAGTAGTGGTCGAAGGAACGGTTCTCCTGCATCAGCACGACGATGTGCTCGACGTCCTGGATGGTGCCGGTGGCGCCGTGCGCGGGGATGGAAGCGGCCCGGGCGATGCTGCTCGACAGCGCGGTGAAGGCGGCGGTGCCACCGGCGAGCTGCATGAACCGGCGGCGGTTGAGTTCTGCCATGGAAGTGACCTCTGCAAGCGTGACGGGACAGAAGCGAGTGGGGTGCTCCAAGCACAGCGAGTGCTACGGAAGACGCCGTTGCGTCACCGTGAAAGTTGTCCATACAAGAGACGAACGACGTGGCTGCCCCGAGCTCACTCCTCGGCTCGTCGCACCCTCGGGCCGGTGCCGGCACCGGCCCGAGGGGCGCCCTAGGTCTCGGGGAGGGTGGACAGGGTGAGCCCTCTGACGAATTCGTTCCAGGCGGCGATGAACGTGAGCGGCTTCTTCCAGGGCGATCGGGATGGACCGGAAGAAGGCCGTGTTGGTAGAACTCCCGGTAGAGACTCACGAGGAGCGACGTCCGGCTCCCAGATCAACGACTCACCCTGCGCTGCTCGCCCGTCCGGGCCGTCGCTGGTGGTCGGTGAAGTAGTCGACGACCTCGTCCGCGGGGCGGGGCACGCGCTGAGGCGCGCCGCCGGAACGGAGGGACTCCGTCGCGGCGACCCCGGCGGCGACGGCGTCGCGGGCGCCGACCGGGGAGGTGTCCGTGGGCACCCCGTCCCGCACGAAGCGGACGAACTCCTCGGCCGTGAGACGGTCGGCGTCACCGTGCCCGTCCGCGTCGCCGACGATCGGGTACGCCACATGCCCCTTCTCGAGGTAGCCGACCCGCTTGTTCCAGACCCGGATCTCGCCGCCCTCGCCGTCGCCGAAGTTCTCCAGGCGACCCTCCGTCCCGATGACCGTGTAGTTGCGCCAGTAGTCGGGCGTGAAGTGGCACTGCTGGTAGCTCGCGAGGACCCCGTTGTCGAGACGCATCATCATCATGGAGATGTCCTCGACGTCGATGACCGGGTTGAGGTCGGCCTGATCCAGCGGCGGCCAGTTGTCGGCGGAGTACCAGTCACGCATCCGTCGATCGCTGTTGTCGCGGCGCGACTTGACCTGGCCGTAGACCATGAGGTCGCCAAGACCCACGACCTCCCGGGTCGAGGAGCCCGCGAGCCAGTGGATGACGTCGAGGTCGTGGGCGCCCTTCTGGAGGAGGAGGCCGGTCCCCCGCGCTCGCTCGGCGTGCCAGTCCTTGAAGTAGAAGTCGCCACCGGACCCGACGAAGTGCCGGCACCAGATCGCTTTGACGTCGCCGATCTCCCCTCGGGCGATGATCTGCTTCATGAGTCGCACGACGTTCATGTGGCGCATGTTGTGGCCGACGTAGAGTTTCGCTCCGGTACGCAACGCGGTCGCGAGGAGATCGTCGGCGTCCGCCGTTGTGATCGCAAGGGGCTTCTCGACGTAGACAGCCACCCCTGCCTCGAGGAGACGGGACGCAACGGCGTGGTGGGTGTCGTCCGGACTCGTGATGATGACGCCGTCGATGTCGGGGTGCTCGGCGAGGAGCGAGTCCAGGTCCGGCAGGAGCGGCAGGTCGCCGAACAGCTCGCGGGCTCGGTCGGCGACCCCCGGGTCGGGGTCGACGAGGGCGACGAGCTCAGCGCCGGCCGGCTCCAGGTGCTTTCCGAGGCCGGCGCGGGCGCCGACGCCCACGAGGGCAGCGCGGAAGGAAGTATTGTCGCTGGGCACAGGGGTCTTCCTTGTCTTCGAGACGATGACAGCGCCCCGGCACGCACCGACTGGTCGATGGATCAGTGCGTGCCGGAGAGTCGGTGGGGACGGGATCAGGCCGGCTTCAAGTTCTTGAAGTAGAGCGTGACGTTAGGGCCGGACCCGACGCTCGAACCCGGGTAGGGCACGTAGTCGGGACGGTCCTCCGGCTTCGGGACCCCGGTCCACTTGCGGCCGGACATGGAGACGTACTGACCGCCCTGGTTGTAAGTGATGTACGGCACCTCGTCGACGACGATCTTCTGGATCTGCTGGACCTTCGACACGACCTCGTCCTGGTCGACCGAGGCCGCGATCTCGTCGAGCAGGCGGCTCACCTCGTCGTTGCCGTAGCGACTGAGGTTTGCACTCGCCTTCTCACCGATCGGCACGATGTCCCTCTTGTTCAGGGACTTGTAGAAGTCGCCGGCGAGGTTCTCGCTCGGGCCGAAGTTCATCGCGATCGTGTACTCGCCCTTCTGGAGCTGCTCGTAGTGCTGCGCGTCCGGGATGCGCTGCACCTGGAGGTCGAGACCAAGGACGTCCTTGACCTGGCCCTTGAGCCCATCGCAGAAGATGCCCCAGTTCGCGTACTCCGTCACAGCCTTGATCGTGAGGGCGTAGCTCTTGCCGTCCTTGACGAGCTTGCCGCCCTCCACGGTCCAGCCACCGGCCTCGAGCTCAGCCTTGGCGGCTGCAGCGTCCTGGGCGACGGTCTTGCCGCGGAACTCGGGGGCGATGACGTCACCCCACACGAGCTCGGACATCCCGGTCACGTTCGCCAGCGGCGTGCCGATGTCCGCGAGCGACAGCATCTTCTTGAAGTCGAACGCCTTTGCGAGCGCACGGCGTGCGTGCACGTCGTTGAACGGCGCCACCGCGCAGTTGAACTGGATCGCGGTGCCACCCCCGGTGGGAAAGACCCGGTAGACGTTGTTGTCCGCGTTCTCAAGCGTCGTCTTCGCGTCCGGCCACGCCATCGTCGCGGCATCGACCTTGCCCTGACGGATCAGGGCCTTGCCGGAGTCCTCGTTGCCGTAGACCGCCCACTTGACCTGCTTCACCTGGCCGAGGCCGCCGCCCCAGTAGTCCTTGCGGACGTCGAGCGTGACCTGCTGGGGGGAGAACGCCGAGATGACGAAGGGGCCCGTGCCGACCGGCTTGGGATTCGTCCACGTCTCGAGCTTCTCGGAGCCGAATATGTGGGCCGGGAGGATCGAGGCCAGGCCCGCAGCGACCAGGTTCCCCAGGCTGCCCTTGGCGAAGACGACCTCGACGGTGTTCTCGTCGACCGCCTTGGCACTCTTGACCCCGAGGTCAGTGACGACGAGGGACGTGCCCTTGAAGCGCGTCGCCGCGGTGAGCGTGAAGACGACGTCATCGGCGACGAACTTCTTGCCGTCGGACCAGGTCACGTCCTTGCGCAGGTGGAAGGTGATCGTCGTGGCGTCCGGGCTGATATCCCATTTCTCGGCGAGCCACGGCCTCGGCTCGTTGCCGTGGAACCGGTCCAGCCGGAGCAGCGGCTCGTAGAAGTAGGCCGTTCCGGCGCCGGTGTTCGCCGCAGGGCTGAACGGGTTCCAGTTCGCGTAGAGCTGGGTGATCGGCCCAGTGAAGTTCACGGTGACGACGCCGTCGCTGGCGCCGGCCGCCGCGGACGAGCCCTTCCCCTTCGTCGAGGTGCGCTCGGTGCTGCACGCACTCACGAAGACGAGGGCCCCGAGCGAGGCTCCGAGGAAGGCTCTCCGGGTGGGCTGCGAGGTGGTGGGTGACATGGTGATCCTCCGGGGACGGGTGATGGTCGGTCTCGGCGTGGGCTGGGGGCTGCCGACTGCGGGTGTGGACCCTCGGGAAGGGTCAGGGGCGCTGGGGTGCGGGGGATGCTGACCTGTTTGAGGCGTATGCCGGATCGAGGAGCCAGCACCGGGCCCACTGGGCTGAAGCTTCGCCCTGGCTGTCCGGCGAGACCTGCGCACCAGGCTCTGTCGCGGACAGCTCCGGTGGCGGGGAGGTGCGACAAACCTCCATAGCGACCGGGCACCGGGGATGGAAGCGGCAGCCCGTGGGTGGGTCGGTGAGGTCCGGCGGCTCCCCGAGGTCCTCGACGTCGAAGAGGGCCTCGCGGCCGAGCCCCTCGGCGCGGTCCGGGTCGGGCGAGGAGTTGAGGAGCAGCCGCGTGTAGGGGTGGGACGGTGCCTGGATCACGTCCTCCGTGGGACCGGCCTCGACGACCTGGCCGGCGTACATGACGACCACGCGGTCGGCGATGTAGCGAGCGGAGGCGATGTCGTGCGTGATGTAGAGGAGAGCGAGGCCCTCCTCGTCGCGCAACCGGCCGAGGAGGTTGAGGACGTTGAGCCGGATCGAGACGTCGAGCATCGAGATCGGCTCGTCGCCGAGCATGACCTCGGGTCCGACCGCGAGCGCGCGCGCGATGACGATGCGCTGACGCTGGCCTCCGGACAGCTCGTGCGGGAACTTGTCGATGAAGTCACGGGCAGGCTTGAGATTGACGCGCTCGAGCAGCTTGAGCACTGCGTCCTCGGCCTGCTTCGTCCCCCGGGCTCGGCCGTGGAGCTTCACAGCCCGGCCGAGGATGTGTCGGATGCTCTTGAGCGAGTTGAGCGACGCGAACGGGTCCTGGAAGAGCAGCTGGACCTTGCCGTAGTAGTTCCGGGCCTGACGGCCGGTCACCGACGTCACCGCGGTGCCCTCGAGCTCGACGGTCCCGTCCGTCGGCGGGTAGTACAGCGAGAGCATCTTGGCCAGGGTCGTCTTGCCCGAGCCGGACTCGCCGACGAGCGCGACGACCGAGCCCTTGCGCAGGCTGAGGGACACATCGTCGACGGCGCGGACGACACCGCGTCCCGAGCCCCGGCCGACGGGGAAGTGCTTGGTCAGCCGGACGGCGCGCAGCGCCGGCACCGCGGGCGTCTCGCTCGTGTCTGGTACGGCGGTCATGCGGGGACCTCCTTGGTTACGGCATGCGCGCTCTCGCCCGCGGGGGCGGAGCCCCGCTGGAAGCACGCGACGATGCGCTCACCGACCGGCAGGAGCTTCGGTACGGCCGAGTCGCACTCGGGTCCGGCCTCGGGGCAACGCGGCGCGAAGGGGCAGCCGGGCGGCGGGTTGTGGGGATCCGGTGGCGATCCCGGGAGCCCCTCCATCCGGCGGACAGGCGCGTGGAGTGGCGGGAAGGAGTCCCGCAGGGCACGCGTGTAGGGGTGCTCGGGGGCTGCGCACAGCTCGCGCGCTGCGCCCACCTCGACGAGGCGACCGGCGTACATGATGGCGATGCGGTCGGCGACCTCGAGCAGGAGCGAGAGATCATGGGTCACGAAGATCACCGCGAACCCTTGGCGCTGCTGGAGGTGGAGGATCCGGGTCAGGATCGCGCGCTGCATGACGACGTCGACCGCTGTCGTCGGTTCGTCCATAACGACGACGTCCGGGTCGCACGCGAGTGCGAGGGCGATGAGCGAGCGCTGCCGCATGCCACCGGACATCTCGTGCGGGTACGCGTCGACCCGGTCGCCCGCGATGCCCACCAACTCGAGGAGCTCGCGGGCCCGCTCCCGGGCTGCCGCCTTCGACATCTTCGGGTCGTGCGCCCGAAGGACGTCGACGAACTGGGCGCCGAGCCGGGTCACTGGGTTGAGGCAGTCCATCGCGCTCTGCATGACGATCGACAGCTCGGACCAGCGCAGCATCCGCACACCGTCCTCGGACAGGCCGACGAGGTCGACCGGCTCCGCGTCGGGACGGTGGAGGAGGATCTGGCCGCCGGCCGTGACCGCCGGAGCACGCTGGAGGCGCATGAGGGCGGTCACGAGGGTTGACTTGCCGGACCCGGACTCACCGGCGAGGCCAAGGATCTCGCCCCGGTGGAGTTGGAGGTCGACGGAGTGGACGGCACGGACGGCGCCTCGCCTGGTCAGGTAGTCGACCGAGAGGTCACGGACCTCGAGCAGCAGTTCGTCGGTGGTCACGCTGTTTCCGCCTTCCGGTGGGCCGCGGCGCTCGTGGCGCGGGCACGGAGCCGCTTCTGGTGCGCCTCGAAGCGGCGGACGACCGAGCGGTTGGCCGTGCGCAGCCGTGGGTTGCTCACCTCGTCGAGGCCGAAGTTGACCAGCGCCGTCGCGGTGCCGACGAGGGCGATGCAGAGGCCGGGCGCGGCGAACCACCACCACATCCCGTAGGTCAGGGCGCCCGCGGCCTGGGCATTGCTGATCATGGTTCCCCACGAGATCGCACCCTGGGTCGAGACGCCGAGGAAGTTCAGGCCGGCCTCGGCGAAGATGCCGGCGACGGTCGCGCGGAGGAACATCGCCGACAGGATGCCGCTCAGGTGCGGGAGGACCTCGGAGACGAGCAGTCGCCACGTCGGCTCGCCGAGCATCCGGCTCGCGACGGCGAAATCGCGGGAGCGCAGGGACAGAGTCTGGCTGCGGAGGTAACGGGCACCGCCGGGCCACTCGAAGACGCCGATGAGCACGGCCATCGAGGCGAGGCCGATCGCCGCCGTCTGGGCGCCCCCCTGCGAGCTGATGTAGCCGGCGACGATGAGCGTAAGCGCGAAGGACGGCAGCGTGAGGAAGAGGTTGGTGAAGGCGTTGAGTCCCTGGTCCACATACCCCCCCATGAAGCCGCCCGTGATCCCGACCAGCCCGGCGAGCACCGTCGCGATGATCGCGGACACGAGCCCGACGATGATCGAGCCGCGGGCGCCGCTGATCGTCTGGGCGAGGACGTCCTGGCCACTGCTGTTCGTGCCGAGCGGGTGACCTCCGACGAAGGGGCCGGTCCGCAGGTGGTTGTAGTCGACCTCGAACGGGCCGTGCCCGAGAAGCGCGTTGATCTGATCACCGAGGATCGCGACGAGGACGAAGGCGAGCAGAATCGCCAGTCCAATGCGGACCCGTCGGTTACTGAGGAATCCTTGGAACATCAGCGGTTCTCCCTCGTCCGCGGGTCGAGCAGTCCGTAAGTCAGGTCGGCGACGAGGTTCGCGGCGATCGTGATGAACGTGAGCATGAGCAGGATGGTCTGCATCAGCGGGAAGTCGTGCCGCAGGATCGACTGCTGCAGGAGCAGCCCCATGCCGGGGTAGGTGAAGACGACCTCGACGAGAATCGCGCCGCCGATGACTCCTCCGATGGCGAGCGCGAGTCCGGTGACGTTCGGGAGCAGGGCGTTGCGGGCGGCGTACGCCAGGAGCACGCGGCGTTTCGACAGACCCTTGGCGCGGGCGAGGAGCACGTAGTCCTCGGTGACCGTCGTGATCATGACGTTGCGCATGGAGAAGAGCCAGCCGTTGAAGCCGAGGAATACGAGTGTCAGGGCGGGCAGGGCGCCGTACTTGAGGACGCTCAGGAGGAACCAGACGTTGTTGAGCTGAAACGGGACCTCGGGGTCGTAGGCGCCAGCGATCGGCAGCCACTCGAGCTTGAAGGCGAAGAGCCACAGCGAGAACAGCGCGATCCAGAAGGCAGGGAGCGCGTGGGCGAAGGTCGTGAGCGGCGCGAAGATCGAGTCGAAGCGGCTCCCCGGGTGGAAACCCATGAACGCCCCGAGGAACGTGCCGAGCAGCCAGGCCGCAAGGGTCGTCGTGCCGATGAGGAGCAGGGTCCACGGCATCGCCTGGAACACCATTGTCGAGACGGGGGTCGGGTAGTTGGCGACGGAGACGCCGAAGTCGAGGTGGAGCAGTCCGTTCCAATAGTCGAGGTACTGCCCGAGAAGGCCCTGCTGCGGATTGCCGTAGAAGTGCTGGATCGCCGTCACCTGTTCGGGCGTGGGCGCCGATCCGGTCTGGTACTGGATCTGGCGGAGGGCGGCTGCGCCGGGGTCGCCCGGCATGAACCGCGGAATCAGGAAGTTCAGGGTGACCGCGGCGATCGTCGTGCCGAGGGTGACGCCGAAGCGCCCCAGGAGAAACGCCGCGGTGCCCGCGAAGCGCAGTCGGGTCCGCTCGGCGCGGGTCGGCGCCGAGTCAGCCGGCGGGGCAAGTGTCTGCATCACTGCACCGCCCAACGGCGGGTCCCTCTGGACCTGGCAAACGGAGGTTCTTCCTCACAAGCGATCATGAACACCATCTCTCTTCGCGCCCGCAGGCATGTGGACAGACTCCTCTAGGCGCTGCGAGACAGATCGTGCCATCGCACCGCGTGGTGGAGCGGACGACCCTGGGCGACGCGCGCGACCTCGTCGACGACGAGAGCACCCATGCGCCACAGCTCACGGCCGAGCGATCCGGCGACGTGGGGCGTGATGACGACGTCGTCGTGGTCCCACAGGGGCGAGTCGTCCGGGAGGACGGGCGGGTCGGTCACGTCGAGGACGGCGCGAAGGCGCCCGTCCAGCACCGCAGCCGTGAGCGCGTCGGTGTCGACGAGTGCGCCCCGGGCCGTGTTGACCAGAGTCACTCCCGGTTGCATGAGGGAGATCCGGCGAGCGTCGATCATGTGCCGGGTCTCGGGCAGGTCGGGGGCATGGAGCGAGACGACGTCGCTGGTCGCGCAGAGCTCGTCGAGGTCGACAAGGGTGGCGCCGAGCGCGGTGATCTGCGACGCCTCGACGTAGGGGTCGCTCACGACCACCTCGAGGTCGAAGGGGCGCAGGAGCTCGGTGACCCGGCGTCCGATCCGCGAGGCTCCGACCAGGCCGATCCGCTTGGCGTAGTTGCCGATCACCGAGCCGTGCGCGTCGAGGTCGGGCTGGCGTCGCTCCCGGTGGAACCGTCGCAGTGTCGTCGGAACTCCCTTGTTTGCGAGGAGGATCATCGCGAGCGTGTACTCCGCGACCGGTACGGCGTTGGCGTCTGCTGCGGAGGCGACCTTGATGTCACGGCGCCAGAAGGACGGTGGCAGGTGGTGCTTGACGGAACCGGCCGCATGGAGCACCCAGCGCAATCGGGGCATCGCGTCGAGGACCTCGTCGGTCAGCTCGGGGGTGCCCCAGCCGGTGATGAGCACCTCCACGTCGTCGCGCGCCCACGGCAACGGGTCCTCCGCCGCCCCTGCGACGGGGCGAGCGCAGCGCTCGAGCCGAGCCAGGTCAGTCGCGGAGAACAGTCGATCGCGCAGGGCGGGTGACATGGCGAAGGCGACGACCGGACGTGCCGGCGTCGACATCGCCTCGGGGGATCGGCCGTCCGGGCCACGATCCGGTGCAGTTGAGCTCACGGTCCCTCCTCGGGGTGCCCGCGCAGTCAAGCCCGGGCGGCCGCGATGTCCCAGCCCTCACCGCCGAATCGCTCAAAAACGATCACTCAAGTGCCCGGTGGCGGCCCGCTCGACTCCCGGACGACGAGCCGCGGCACGAGCGAGAGCCGCTGCTTGACGGCTTCCGGCCCCTGTGACAGGCGCCGGACCGCCGCCTCGACGGCCGAGCTGCCGATCTCTTCCTTCGCCGGCGCGATGGCGGTCAGCTGCGGCTTGCCGAGTCCGGCGATCTCGTCGTCGTAGGCGATGATCGACAGGTCTTCGGGAACCGTGAGCCCGCTCTCCGCCGCGATGCGGGCGAGGAGCATGGCGTCACCGTCGTTGTGGACGACGACCGCCCGAGTGTCCGTCCGCAGGCACGTGTCGAGCAGGGCCCGCAGGCCGCGGGCGTTCTCGTCGGGATGGGACTCGACCCGGGGGACGATGACCGGGGCCATGCCGTGCTCGACCACCCCGGTGGCGACGGCTCGCTCGTACCCCTCGAGGAGCCACGGCGTCGGCGGCGAGCACCGCTTGACCGAGAGCGCTGCTCGTCGGTGACCGAGGCAGGCGAGGTGCTGCAGGGCGATGAGGGCCCCCGCGGCGTGGTCGGTGCGGACGAACTCGTGCTCCGAGCCGGCCTCGAGGTGCCGCTCCACGAGGACGACCGGGACGCCGAGGTCGGGGACGTCCGGGGACGGGTCGAGCGGACCGGCCGCGACGGCGGTCGAGAAGAGGATCGCCTCGGCACCGAGCTCCACGAGCCGCTTGAACTGCTGCAACTCGTCCTCCTGGCTGTAGTTCGAAACGGCGAGGACCAGGCGTACGCCGAGCCGCGCCGAGGCGATCTCCGCTCCTCGGATGACCGGCGCGTAGTAGTAGTCAGAGGCCGGCACGACCATGCCGACCACCCCGCTCACGCCGGTCAGCTTGTGCCGTCCGGGGCCTTGGGCCGACGAGGGGAGCGCGGCGCCGCCGTGCACCCGGACGAGGAGCCCTTCGTCGACGAGCACCGTGAGGTCGCGACGCGCGGTTGCGACGGAGACCGAGAAGCGTTCGACGATCTCGTCGACGCGGACGGCCCCCCGGAGTCGGGCCAGGCGGAGGATGATGTCGCGGCGCTGGGCCGCGAGGCGTTCCGCCATGGATTCTCCTTCGGTGGGAACCGGGCCGCCGGCGCGCGTGAGCGGTTCTGCTCGGACCGTGGACGCAAGGATAGGACCCGTACGACGATGCCGGGCATGTCCTCAAGCTTTATGGCACACGACAGGTTCCGCCTCCCACGGCCCGACCTGTCGCTCAGCCCGTACACCGGGTACACGCGTGCGCACTGGATCGCCGTCGCGGACCAGCTCCTCGACCGGGTCCAGCGGTTCGCCTCTCCCACCGGGGCGCGGATCCCCCTGCCGGGGCGCGCCTCGGGCTCGGGTGAGCAGTCCGACGCGCTCGAGGGCTTCGCTCGAACCTTCCTCCTCCTAGCGCTCCGGACCGCCACCGAAGGCGGCCGCGAGGACCTCCTCGAGAGATACGCCGAAGGGCTCGCCGCGGGCGTCGACCCCGCGAGTCCCGAGGCGTGGCCACGGATCACCGACCCGGTCCGGCAGACCCTCGTCGAGGCGGCCTCGATCGCGATCGCCCTCCATCTGACCCGCGCCCGGGTCTGGGACCGCCTGGCGGAGCGGACGCGTCAGCACACGACCGAGTGGCTCCGGGGAGCGTCCGGGCTCACGATCCCGGACAACAACTGGCACCTGTTCCGCGTCGTTGTCGGAGAGTTTCTCGCCTCGGTCGGCGCGGACCACGACCGGGGTGAGCTCGAGCGCGACCTCGAGCGCGTCGAGGAGTTCTGGGTCGGGGACGGGTGGTACAGCGACGGCCCGCACGCGGCGTACGACCACTACTGCGGCTGGGCCATGCACACCTACCCGGTCCTCATCGACCTGATCACCGGGCCCCGCCCGTCCAGCCCGCGCGCGCAGGAGCGGCTGCGGCGGTATCTCGAGGACGCGGTGGGCCTCGTCGGGTCCGACGGGTCACCTCTCTTCCAGGGGCGCTCGCTGATCTACCGGGTCGCGGCGGCCGCGGCGCCGTGGGCGGGCGCCGTCGCCGGCTGCAGCCCCCTGGCACCCGGCCAGACGCGACGCCTCGCGAGCGGCATGCTGCGCCACTTCGTGGACCAGGGCTTCCTCGGTGCCGACGGAGTGCCGACCCTCGGGTGGTACGGCGCATACCCGCCAATCGTCCAGAGCTACTCCGCGCCGGCCTCACCCTTCTGGCTGGCCAAGGGCTTCCTCGGCCTGCTCCTCCCCGCCGACCATCCGTGTTGGACCGCGCCGGAGGAGCCGCTCCCAGCCGAGCTGGCCGACGACGTCCGTGATCTGCGCGCGCCCGGCTGGACCGCGTCCGCGACCCGGGCCGACGGCCTGGTCCGGATCGCGAACCACGGCAGTGACGGCGTCCTCGGCCCGGCCTTGGTCGGCGACCCGCTCTACTCGCGCCTCGGGTACTCGACCGCGACGAGCCCGACCCCCGACGAGGCCATGACACCCGACAATCACGTCGGTCTCCTCGCCGACGACGGCCGCGTGTCCCGACGGGTGCGGATGCACCGTCTGGGCGAGCCGGCAGACGGGCGGAGCTCGTCCTGGCACGAACCGGCTTGGCGCGACGAGGGGCCCGCCGGCGGCAGGATCACGACGGTGTCCCAGTGGGTCGGCGCGTGGGAGGTCCGAGTCCACGTCGTCGAGGGGGCACCCCCTGGCGCGGAGGTCCTCGAGAGCGGGTGGCAGGTGGCGGGCCGGTACGCGCCGGCGGGGATCGTCGACGCAGGAGGAGTTCGCGCACGCAGCGAACGGCTCACGTCCGCCTTCCTCCCGGTCACACCAGTCCTCAAGCGGGGCATCGCGAGCACGACCGGGACGAGCGCGTTCGGGCCGCATGCCGCGACGCCCTGGGTGCGGAGCCGGGTCGTCGGCGACCGGTCGGTCCACGTGAGTCTGGTCGGCCTGTTCGGGACCGACGCGTCGGTCAGCGAGGCGCCACCCGAGGTGCGCGTCGGCGAAGGCGCCGTCGTCGTCCGGACGGGCGCAGGAGACGAGATCGCGATCCCGATCCCGCCGGACAGTCCCGGGGCCCTGACCTGACGCCGCGGATCAGGCAACGCAGCCGACGAGTGACCTGCCCGCCTCGCGGAGCCACCGCCGTGGCTCTGTGAGTGCGGCCCTCGGCAGATCCTGCGACGCCGGTGAGGGCGCGGCCTCAAGACCTGAAGAAGGACGTCGGGCCGGCCGTCCGGGACCAGGCCGGTGCGCTCATCGCCCCCGACGCCCGGGTCGGCGCCGCGTGCGCGCGGGCCGGCGAGCAGATCAGCGGGTTCCTCGCCGGACCGGTCGGTGACCGGGCACGGAACCTATGCGAGGGACCGCCCTCGGCGACGGCCCGGCGGTCGCGGCGTACCTCGAGGAGCTCGCGGCCCACGCGAACGCCGACGAGGACATGCTCACGAACCAGGCACTCGGCCTCGAGCCCGCGCTGACCGCGCTGACCGCGCTCGAGATCCTGGCCACGGCGCGTGCGTCGGCCTCCTCGGAGGCCCCTGCTGCTCGCTGACGTGGGGCGGGGCGGGGTGTCGCACCGACACCCCGCCCCGTCCGGTCACTGCGGTGAGACCGTCAGGGCGTTGATCCGCCAGAAGCTGCCCGGAGTCGAGGACAGGGCCAGGTCCACCTCCCGCCCCGCGGTCCCACCGTCCACCGCGAAGGTGAGCCAGCGGTACTCGTGGGCCGGCAGCGTGGCGTTGCGAGCGACCTCCGTGCCATCGACGGTGACGATCGTCGGCGGCGTCGAGTAGTCGCCGTCGCCGACGAGGACATGGACCTCCTGTCGGCCGGCCGGCACCGTGATCCGGAGGGTCGCCGGGCTCGTCCCGCCGGTGAAGTCACGACGCAGCGCGTCCTCACCGGAGCCACGGTCCCGGGAGTCCGGCGCCGTGCCGACCCAGCCGAAGCCCCGGCTCGCGTCCCAGGCCGACTCCGGGCTGAGCCGCTGGTAGCCGTCGGCGACCGGGCTCGTCGTGCTGCCCGCGTCCAGCCGCAAGGAGCACTTCGACAGGTCGGCCCCGCAGTAGTCGACGCCGACCTGCTGCGTCGCTCCCGCCGTGTTCTCCGTCCCCCGGAACGTGTAGTCCGCACTCGCCTCGAGGAGGTAGTTGCCGGGTTGCAGGTCCGCGGGAGGCGTGACCTGGTACGTGACGGAAACCGTAGATCGGGGCGCCACCTGCGTGACCGCCTTCGGGTCCGTCGTCGACACGGTCCAGCCGTCCGGGGCGGACAGCTTCATCTCGACAGGGCCGATCGCCTGCGACGTGCTGTTGGTGAACGTCGCCTTGAGGGGCGAGGTCACGCCTGCCTCGGCGGCGTACCGGCTCAGCTCGAGCTGCCCGACCGCCTGCCCGGGACAGGTCGTCCCGGCCGGGGCCGGGCCGAGGTCGTCCACGGCGAGGTCGTCGATCACCACGTCACCGACCCCCGTGAGGGAGTTCATCGCGAGGAAGTAGTCGCCGCAGCCGGTCCCGGTGCTGAACGTCTGGGCGAATGTGCGGTGCGGCGCCGGGTACTGCGGCGGCAGCGAGTCGGTCCAGCCCGCCGGGCGCGGATCGGTCGCCGGCGGCGCGGAGTCGAGCGACCGCGTCGTCGTCCGGGCGAGGGGAACGCGAAGAGCCACGCCGTCCGGATTGTCCGTGCGCGCCTCGAACGCGTACGCCCCGGGACTGTCGCTCTGGTAGCTCGCTGTGACCCGGTACATCCGGTCCGACTCAAGACGGAGGGTCCCCTCCCAGGTGCGGTAGGTCAGCCCCGGTCCCGCCGGCCGCTGCTTGAGCGAGTACTTGCCGTTGATCGTGTCCCGCGTGTATCCCTCGTGGTTCTGCGAGGGGTGAGTCCGGGCGATGCTCTTCGCCGTCGGGATGAACGGGCCCCACCCGGGGCCCACGTGCTCGAAGTCCTCGAAGAAGGCGTGGTTCCCCGGGTTGCTCGTCGCCGTGTGGGGCATGACCCGGACGTCGGTGAACGTGACGGCCGCGGCGTCGGTGTCACGGGCTCCGACGAGGTGGAGAACGGCACTGCTGCGTCCCTGCGGAACAGTGAACGGAACGGTCAGCCGCTGGACGTGCTGCCCCTGGAAGGAGCTGACCTCGTCACCGTTGACCGGCGGTGGGCCTTGGATCGTCTTCTCGGCCGCCTGGTCACCGAAGCCGTCGATGCGAAGGCTTGCGCGTCTGTCACCCGTCGTGCCGACCCAGGCGGAGGCGAGGTATGTCCGGCCGGGGACCAGCCCGGAGACCTCCTGGCTCACCTCACCGCCCTTGCCGCCGATGCTCGCGTGGTTCCAGCCACGGGCGTCCGTCGCCGACGTGACGGCGCCGGCCTTGTCCCAGCCGTGGAGTCCCGCCGAGAACTGGTTGTTCACCACGCGTCCCCCCTCGCCGAAGCCGACGGACTGGGCCGTCGCCTGCGGGCGGGTCGGGGCGTTGACCGGTACGAGGACGTACGGCGTCCGCGCCTTCGCCGGAACGGCCACGGTCCCGTTCGTGATCGGCAGCGTGCCGACCTGCACCCGGCCCCGGTCGGTCAGTCGGTAGAGCTTGGCCTGCGACTGACCGGCCCACGCCGCCGGCACCTGCCACTTCGTCGTGCCGCCGTCCGGGTTCCAGTGGTAGATCTTCTCCTCGGTCGTCGGGTTCCACGGAAGGAAGATCTTCGATCCGTCCATGACAAGGCGGCCGTCGTGGCGGATCTGCCGGCGCCCCTCCGGCCCACGCGTCACGCTGGTCGCACCCGTGAGGTCGACCCGGTCGTCGGTCATCCGCATGACGTCGAAGGACTGGAGGTACTTCGTCGGCAGGTTCTGGGTGAAGGTCTCCTCGAGGAAGTCCGTCCAGTCGTGGCCACCGTGCCACCCACCGACCCCGTGCTCGTTCGCGGCACCCATGAGCAGGGCGTTCTTGCGAACCCACGCGTCCCGGTTCGCGTTGTCGATGAACCGGATGATGTTGCTGTTGATCCCGACGTTCTCGAACTCCGCCGAGCGGTGGTACCACACCGCGCTCGGCCAGAGGTAGCCCTCGAACTCGGTGTACAGGTCCCACCCGAGGCCGTTGATCGTCGACGCGACGGTGTGCGCCGGCCACCCGTGTCCGAAGTAGGCGTCGACGTAGACCCAGGACAGGTCCGGAACGTCGTCCTTGAGCGCCGCGATGCGCTTCTGGAACAGGTGCTGCTGGGTGTCGTGGTTGTAGTCGATCCGGTAGGTGCAGTCACGCCCGCACCAGATCTGCTGGAGCGGTGTCGCCGCGTTGTCCCATCGGAAGTGGTCCGCGTCCGGGTGCTGTTCCGCGGCGTTGATGTGCACGCCGATCCGTGCGTTGAACTCCTTGGCCTTGGCGACGAGATGCTTCAGGTCGGCCAGTCCGCCAGCGAGCTCGTTGTAGTGGCCGGCGTAGTCCGGGTGACCGGAGTCGTGGCCCTGGTCCTGGTATCCCTTGAGCTCGATCGACTGACCGAGGCCGTCGGTGTACAAGTAGGTCCGCTTGATGTCGTTCAGTGAGTCGACGAACGGGTTCTCGACCTGGTTGGCGATGTTCCACTGGATGTCACTGACGACGTTCTTGCGAACGCGGTCGGCTCCCTTGGGCTTCGGAGTCGCGGCACGGTAGGCGATCGCGCCGTCCTGCCAGTCGACGCGCCCGTCGTCATTGGCATCCGGGGAGATGACGACCTTGGCGGCGGGATGGACGGCCACCTCTCCGTCGAGTCCGCGATAGGTCCACGCGGCACTCCAGAGTCCGGTCTGCTTGACCCCGTCGACCGAAGTGGTCTGGGTGTTCAATACCTCCTTGTCCCCTATGGCGTTGGACCAGACGCCCGCTGCGAGCCGGTCGGTATTGACGAGGGCGACCGTCGTGGCCTTCGGGCTGCTGTCGACGGGGAGGTCCGTGACGCTGGCGTAGACGTCGGTGAGTTTGTGGTCGTTGTAGGAGCCGTCGAGCGGGAGCGGAGCGCTCGAGAGGCGCGCCCCAGGTTGATCCGCGTCGACCGAGACCAGGCTCTGACCGGGGATCCCGATCGTCCGGACCTTCGTGCTGCCCGACTCGGTGATGTCGACGAGCGCGAGGTCCAGGACGTTGCCCGTGATGGTGAACCGAGCCGTGAACCGGACCCCTACCGGATCGACGTGCACGGTGTACTCGACCCGGTCCGGACGGGCCGACTCCCTGGTCACGGACGGTGCGTACGTCGACCCGTTGATCATGATCCGCCCGGCCCGCCCGTCCGTCCCGCCGAGCACGGCGCCGTCCGCGGCATAGCTGCGCACCCGGGGGAACGACGGGTCGAGGCGCACGGTCACCCGCGAAGACGAGATCACGACGTCGTCGGATGTGGGTGCGGTTTCGGCTGAGGCCGACGGGGGGCCGACGACGCCCACGATCACGCCCAGGCCGATGAGAGCGGCCAGCACTCGGAGGAACCTCACGTTGTCTCCTTTTGCCGCAGCCCACACCGCTGTGGGCCGTCAGGGGAGACAGCATGGGAGCAATCCGGAGCGGGGTGGCCAAACCGATCAGAAACAATCAGAGCTGGTCCGCGAACGCGGCACCGAGGGCATTGCCCTCGCAGGTCAGATCCGCCTCGCAGGATCGAGCGGTGGCCCCCGGATGGGCCGCCCCGCACATCCGATATCTCCCGCCTGGGTCGCACAGTCACAACCCAGAAAACATCGGAGGGGAAAGCTAGCTACGGCCCCGCTTCCGGTGTAGAAAGGGGGCCAGGGCCCGCCAATCGTCGGAGGTTTCCGTGCATTTCCGTCCCGAGCGACGCTTCGGCCTTACGCTTCTCTGTCCGTGCGCCGCGACGCTCACCGGAGGCTCCGGCTGGTCGGCGAGCGGGACGGCCGCGCTCGCGGTCGTGCCCTGCGTGGTCCCCTCCGCCGCCACGCCGCTCGTCGCCTGGGACCCGTCCTCCGGCACCACCGTCGCCGACGTCTGCGGCCACGGCAGGGATGCGACGGTCATCGGCCCCGCCGCCTACGACGCGGATGGCGGCCTCGTGCTCGGCGGGTCCACGTACCTGACGACGGCGCCGACCATGCTGGGCTTCCTTCGCGAGGCGACGTTCGCGGCCCGGGTGAGGGTGGCCGCACCGTCCGGATACCGGCTGTTCGACTCGCAGCCGTCCGGAAAGCCCGGCACCGACGGCGTGCTCGTCGATCCGACCCCGGACAACAGGGTGCGCTTCATCGGCGCCGGGCTCAACGTCGTCAGCCGACGTCGTCGTGCCGTCCGGGCGCTACCTCGACCTGGTGGTCACGATGAGCCGCGATGGCGCCGTCACCGTCTACGTGGACGGCGCGCGGGCGGGCTGCGCCTCGGCCCCGGCTGACGGGATATTCGGCTACGCCACGCGTCCGCGGCGATTCGCGGCCGACCAGGGCGGCGGCCAGCGGCTGTCCGGAGCCGTGGACCGGATGGCGATCTTCGCCCGTGCGCTGACCGCAGCCGAAGCGGCCACCTGGCAGCCTTCTGAGCTGCCGAGTCTCCAAGTCGTCCACGTCATCTGACGTCGTCTGAAAGGTATCTCGATGACCGACCTCGTCCCGACACGCAGGGCCGTGCTCGGCGGCGCCCTGGGGGCTCTCGCCCTCGGCGCGCTGCCCGCCATGGCGGGAGCCGTACCGGCTCACGCCGCGGCCCCGCGCTTCCCGCTGAAATACCGCATGGACACCCCCGAGAGCTGGGCCGCCTTCCTCGGCGACCAGGACCTGCGCTGGGGGCGGGTGCCCCGCACCTTCTACGAGGGGCCCTTCCTGGGCAACGGCGGGCTGGGCGCCGCCGTGTACACCGAAGCGAAGGGACGCCTGGCCTTCACGCTCGGCGACAGCCGCGTGCGCGACCACCAGGAGACCGGTCCTCTCGAGGACCTTAGCTCGCTGTTCGGCAACGCCCGGCTCCGCATCGGCCGCCTGGACCTGGTCACCAAGGGCGAGATCGTCGACGTGGACCTGCGGCTGTCGCTCTTCGACGCCGAGCTCAGCGGGACGATCACTACGTCGGCCGGCGCCGTCACCCTCCGCGCCTTCGTCCATGCGACCAGGGATCTGCTCGTCGTCACGGCGGAACCGTCGGACGGCGAGACCGTGACATGGGAGTTCACTCCCTTCAAGGCCGAGAGCCCCCGGCTCGGCTTCTTCCCGCGCCCCGAGGGGCTGAAGGACAACCCGGCCCCCGTCGTGAACCCCGGACTGTGCGAGCAGG
The DNA here is from genome assembly GCF_053599875.1 of Streptomyces sp. NPDC005151. Taxonomy (NCBI): domain Bacteria; kingdom Bacillati; phylum Actinomycetota; class Actinomycetes; order Kitasatosporales; family Streptomycetaceae; genus Streptomyces; species Streptomyces sp. NPDC005151. The sequence continues at coordinate 30,980 of NZ_JBSFYR010000081.1, forward strand.
ACCTGACCGCCGGGGGGCGTACCACCACCGCCTGGCGCGTCACCGGTGGGACGCTGCTGGCCACGGTCGCGCATACCTTTCCCGACAGGACCGCGACGGAGCGGGCCCGCGTCGTACTCGACCGGGCGGGCGACCTGGCCGCGCTCACCGCCGAGCACCGGGAGTGGTGGCACGCCTTCTACGGCAAGAGCTTCGTGTCGGTGCCCGACGCCCGGCTGCAGAGCTTCTACTGGATCCAGCTCTACAAGATCGCCAGCGCGACCAGGCGCGACCTGCCACCCGTCGGCACGTGCGCGCAGTGGCTGGAGCCGACGCCGTGGCCGGGCACGTGGTGGAACCTCAACGTGCAGCTCGAATACTGGCTGATCAACGCGACGGGACACCGCGAACTCGACTCGCTGACCGCCTCGCTCGACAAGTACCGCGACAACCTCGTGCTCAACGTGCCCGAGCGGTACCGGCACGACTCGGCGGGGCTCAGTCGCATCAGCCAGGAGGACCTGAGGACGGACACGCTCGAACCGGCGGGAGCGAACGCGGCGGCGCCGATTCTGGAACTGGGCAACCTCACCTGGGCGTTGCACAACGTCTGGCTCGGCTACCGGCACACCATGGACGACGCGGTGCTGCGGGACGTCCTCTACCCGCTGCTGCGCCGGTCGATCAACTACTATCTGCACTTCCTCACCGAAGGTGCGGACGGCAGGCTGCACCTGCCCAAGACGTACTCCCCGGAGTACGGCTTCGCGACCGACTGCAACTACGATCTGGCGCTCCTCACCTGGGGCTGCCGGACGTTGCTGTGGACGGTCGAGCGGCTGGGCGTCACCGACGAGCTCGCGCCGCGCTGGCGGGAGGTGCTCGACCGGCTGGTCGCCCCGCCGCAGGGGCCCGACGGGCTGTGGATCGGCGGTGACCGCAGGCTCACCTCGTCGCACCGGCACTTCTCTCACCTGCTGTGGTTCTATCCGATGTACCTGCTCGACGTGAACGACCCGGCCAACCGTGACCTGCTGGAGCGGTCGCTGCAGCACTGGGTGGGCTTCACCGGGGCGCTGCAGGGCTACACGTTCACCGGTGCCTCGTCGATGAGCTCCCTGCTCGGCGACGGCGACCGGGCGCTGGAGTATCTCAACACGCTGCTCGACCGCTACGTCAAGCCGAACACCATGTATGCCGAGAGTGGCCCGGTCATCGAGACGCCGCTGGCCGGCGCCCAGTCGCTGCACGACATGGTGATCTCCAGCTGGGGCGGTGTCGTCCGCGTCTTCCCGGCGGTCCCGTCGACGTGGGACGACGTGGCCTTCCACAATCTGCGTGCCGAAGGCGCCTTCGAGGTGAGCGCCGTACGGCGGGGCGGTGCCACGGCGTTCGTACGGGTGAGGAGCCTGGCGGGCGAGCCATGCCGGGTGATACCCGGCGGGCTGCCCGGTCCCTGGGAGGTCCAGCGCCTGCACGACCCGAAGGAGGTCACGTATGCGACGGTGAACGGTGTGCTCGAGATCGACCTCGGCAAGGGCGAGGAGGTAATGATCTATCCCGCCGGGACCCGGCCCGACACCGTGCTCGGTCCGGTCGGCGGCTCGTACGCCTGGGGCCGACCAGCCGTCAAAAGAGGCCCGAGCGTGCCCGTACCGCTGGACGGGCTGCTCGACCATGACGGCATCACCTGGCAGGACGCCCTGCGCGACGGCGACCTGGGCCAGGGGTACTCGCTGCCAGCCGAGGAGATGCCCGCGCCCGGCCCGTGGCGCAGCGGGGGCGTCGACTGGGTGTTCCCCTCCTACGAGAACGGGCGCAAGAACAACCTCGTCCCCGCAGGGCAGCGCGTCCCGGTGCCGCAAGGCAGGGTGACCAACCTCCACGTGCTCGGCCTGTCGGTGGGCGGGGCGTCCACCTCCACGGTGACGCTCCTCTACGCGGACGGGACGAATGCGACGGCCTCGCTGAAGCTGTCCGACTGGGGACAGCCTCCGCAGAACGGCGAGGACGTCGCCGTCGCGACCACGCACCGCCACCACGTGACAGGCGACCACGCGCTCGTGGTGCGCATCTTCCACCAGTGGGTGGCGGTGGACCCCGCGCGGGACCTCGTGGCGGTGCAGTTCGGGGCGAACTCCCGGATGCACCTGCTCGCGGTCAGCGTGGAGCGGCCGCTCGCCTGACCTGGTCGGCTGGCGTGCTCGGCTCGAGCCAGGGGCCATCAGGTGTCGCGTCCCCCGCCAGTCGGGGGACGCGACCGGCGGGGGACGCGGCCTACGGCTGGGTGCTGCCGCAGTTGGGCGCGCACAGCCGCCGGGCGATCCCCTTCCGCCGCGGAATCCGCCTGCTGCACTTCTCCACCCCGCGTGACGCGGCCACCATCGCGGCGTTCCTGCGCACGCGGGTGTGGGTCTGTCAAACGAACGGCTCTGTCGCACATGCGGTGGTGACGCAGCGTGCCCGTCGTTGCGGAAAGCGGTACCTGCAGGTGGGGCGGTCCTGTGCCCTGCCCGCGGATGCCGAACGACTCCCGCGGGACACAGACACACCGGTTCGCCGTCCCGGCTCCGTGGTGACCGAGGGCAGGCCCTCGGGTGCTGGGGGTCGATGATTTCTCGCTGCGGCGCGGTCACCGCTATGCCACGATCCTGATCGACGTGGTCACCCACGCCCGCGTCGACGTGCTGCCCGACCGCACCGCCCAGACGCTGATCGCCTGGCTGCGGGACCATTCCGGGGTAGAGATCGTGTGCCGGGACGGCTCGGCCACCTACGCCCAGGCCGTCACCGACGCGCTCCCGGACGCGGCGCAGGTCAGCGACCGCTGGCACCTCTGGCACAACCTCGCCGCCGCGGTGGAGAAGACGGTGGCCGCGCACGCCTCCTGCTGGCGCGCCGCGCCGACCGAGGCGACGCCCGGCTCCCGCAACGAGCGCACCCTGCAACGGCACGCCGCCGTGCACGAGTCGCTGGAGTCCGGGGTGGGACTGTGCGAAACCGCCCGGCACCTGGGCCTGGCACTGAACACCGTCAAACGCTACGCCCGCATCAGCGACCCTGACCAGCTGCTTCGTCCACCGCAGTACCGGCGCTGCCTGGTCGATCCCTTCCGTGGGCGCTGTCACGTTGGCTGGACGGGGTGGGATGATCTTCAGGGATCGAGCAGGATCTTGCCCGGATCATGCACCGCCCGCGTCTTGCGCCACGGCGCCAACGCCGCCGATATCGCCGTATCCAGGCCGCTCTTGCGGACCGTCTCCACCAACAACACGGCCCCGGCCTGCGAGACCGCTCCGCGGCCACCGCCCTCGACACGGACACGGGGGTACGACCCGATACTCTTCTTCACCTGAGGAGTGCCGCTTTCCTGACGACGAACAGGACCCTAGACAAGTCCCATCGTCCCAGGTCAGAGGCACTCCTCGCTTATTTGATCAAGCCTCGGACACTCACACTTGCGAAAGCGCGAGGTTAATGAGCGGAACAGGATCGCTGTTGTTCTTGGCCTGGGGTGCGGTCTCCGGCAAGGGGAGGTCTTCGGGCTGAGTCTTGATGATCTTGACTACGCACGCGGTGTCCTCCACGTTCGCCGGCAGGCTCAGACGATTGATGGGAAGTTGTACTACGCGCTGCCGAAGTCTCGGAAGGCCCGTGTGGTCGACATGCCGCCGTCCGTGGCTGAAGAGCTGAAAAGGCATGTGAAGGATTTCCCGCCTGTGGCGGTCGAGCTTCCCTGGGGGCGGCCAGGAGAGGACAGGCCGACGGAAAAGTTCTCGTTGCTGCTCACCACCCGATTTGGCAACCCCATCGCGGTCAATACATGGAACACCTATACGTGGAAGCCTGCTCTGGCCAAGGCTGAGCCCGGATCCACCGGCTTGATTTCGGGTTGATCGTTTCGGGGGTGTGCAGGCCGTGTCGGGGCTGGGTTGCGGATTCGGGCGTGGGGTGGCCGC